>JAONBD010000003.1 GCA_028376765.1 Candidatus Kapaibacterium sp. | reverse complement strand
CTTCCTTCCGCTTCGCTCCAGTCTGAATGACGAGCACACCTTACAGAATGTTTCTACCGCAGTATTCGTTGGCTCTTTTTTGGGCGAAAGCTAGCAATCTCAAAACAAAATACAAGAAAACAGTTTATCCATATTTTCTAAATGGTTTATAAAATATTGGGGTTTTCATTAATCTTGAGTTATTAGAAAATGAACCAATATCATCTATTAAACTTATGGTTAGAGTTTTTCAAATCTTAAACTAACTCAATAAATTCAGTATAAAGCATGTACTGTAGTTTATTTCTTTTTTGTTTTTTATATTTGTAATAAATACTTATAACAATGTTAGATAATAGCAATAGCTATTATTTTTACCGTTAGCCCACATTAAAAGAATTCCAACATAACAAATGGCATTATTCAGAATTGAAAATAACGAGTGCCTTGAAAATATAAAAGAACAGCCATTTAAGCTCGAAAAAGAAATTCAATCGCTGACAGAAAATAACCTGAAAGGAATATTTGGACTTGAATTCGTAAAATCGGAATTTAGCCTAAATAATTTCCGAATTGACAGTTTGGCTTATGATAGAGATACAAAATGTTTTGTAATTATCGAATACAAACGAGACAAAAATTTTAGCGTTATAGATCAAGGATATGCTTATTTATCATTAATGCTAAACAATAAAGCTGATTTCATTCTTGAATTCAACGAAAACACTACAGAAACTTTAAAAAGAAATGACATTGATTGGTCACAATCAAGAGTAATATTTATTTCACCTTCATTTACAACCTATCAAAAAGAGGCGATTAACTTTAAAGATTTACCGATTGAATTATGGGAAATTAAAAGGTATAATAATAAAACAGTAAACTATAATCAAATCAAATCTTCTGGTGCTCAAGAAAGTGTAAAAACTATTAACACACAAGATAAAAATATTGAAAAAGTAACGAAAGAAATTAGAGTTTATATAGAAACCGACCACATAAATAAGGGGAATACTGAAACACAAGAACTTTACGAAAAACTAAAAGACGGAGTTTTAAACCTAGATGATAACATCACATTTCAAGCTAAAAAACAAACTGTCGGATACAAAATAGAAGACAATATATTTTTGGACGTTGTGATTTTAGCAAAAAGTCTGAAAATGTACTTGAATTTAAAAAGTGGAGAATTACAAGACGAAAAAGAACTTGCGAGAGATGTTTCTAATGTTGGTCATTGGGGAAATGGCTCTTATGAAATCAAAATGAACGACACGGAAAATATTGAATATATTTTAAGCTTAATAAAACAATCATTGAGACTGAACAAGTATAACGTTAGCTAACAACGTATTTAGTTCATCCCTGAAAACGAAGTTATAGCTTATTGGAAAGTCGTCAAATTTAAAAATTTGGCTTTTGCTTTAATGAAAATAATCTCTATTCAATACGCCACAAAGCCATACCCAAATCCTTAAGCACAATAAAGAAGCGTAGTCCTTAATAAACATTAATCCTATTGATTCACATTATATTACTTTTGCTTATTCAAAATATCCCAAAAAATAACTACTGTTAAATCAATTTTATTTCTTGATAATTCTATCTGAATTATCTGTGAATCTTTTTCCAATGTGGTTAGCTAGTGCTTTTCTTTTTTGCTACAATAGAATAGACCATAGGAATTTTATCATCTAAATGCTTTATCCTATATTTTTTGGGTTCAAATTCCATTGTATTTTTAAAACAGTTGTAAGGAGAATAATCATACTCATTAAGTAGTTTGATCTCAAGTCCATTTTTAATTAAACAATTAATTACCTCGCTAAAGCCATGGTTCCACATTACATATTCTTGTGTAATATCTGCATCCCTATCGGCGTAAGTCCCGCTTTCAGTTTCTATGATAGGGCCAGAATTAAAATATCTGTAACCAATTTTATCAAAATTATCATCAAACATCCAAACTATTGGATGAAATTCAACAAACACAAATTGTCCGTTTGGTTTTAGAAACCGAGAAATAATTTCTGCCCACTTATCTAAATCTGGTAACCACCCAATTGTTCCATAGCTTGAAAATACAATATCAAATTTTTTATCTAGATGTTTTAGTAAGTCGTAAATATCGCAACAAATAAAATTTGCATCAGAGTCAGTTTTTTTAGCAATTATTTCTGCACTTTCAATTGCCTTATCAGATAAATCTACCCCTGTGGCTTCTGCTCCCAGTCGGTTTAAAGAAATTGTATCTTGACCAAAATGACACTGTAAATGTAAAATAGATTTACCTTTTAGATCTCCAAGCAGTTCCAGTTCAATACTATTTAAAGATGATTTTCCATCAATAAAATTATCAAGGTCATAAAAATCAGATTTTAAGTGCGAGTCTGTTTTGTTGTTCCATGACTCTCGGTTTATTTCTTTATAATTTAGTGCAGAATTCATTTTTATAATTGGTTTTAAGATTGATTAAAATTTATGTTTTTTGTGCTATTTAAATAACTATTATTTACAACTTATTTAATGTTATCTATTTTAACAAAGTATCTTTTTATTTCTTTAATACAGTCCACATTTTTTTAAAGGGGGAGTTTTTGAAAAAAGTGAAAAAGTGTGACCAAAACATTCATAATCAGTTTTATCAATGTAAAATAAATAAAATCATTACATTTGTATGATGTCATTTTAGATAGATTTTATATTAGGTGTTAAAAATGAAAAATAAAAAATATATAATTGCAGGTGCAGGCTTGGGCGGCTCACTTCTAGGTGTTTTGCTTGCAAAAAAAGGTTTTGATGTAGAAATATTTGAAAGTAGGCCAGATATGAGAAGGCACGATATAGCTGCAGGTAGATCTATCAATTTGGCATTATCGGATAGAGGTATTCAAGCTTTAAAAAAAGCAGGTTTATCTGAAGCCATCAATAAAATTATGATGCCAATGGCAGGTAGGCTAATTCATTCAGTAGATGGTCAGAAACAAAATCAACCTTATTCTGGTAAAAAAGGAAGAGTTATTAATTCTATTTCTAGGGGTGGACTTAATTCTATTTTAATGACTGAAGCTGAAAAATATGATAACCTAGAAATTCATTTCGAATCAAAAATAATAGATATTGACTGGGATAAAAAAGAATTTACTTACTGGTCTGATGATGCTGATAGTGCTAAAAAAGAAGATTTTGATATAATTTTTGGAGCAGATGGAGCAGGTTCAGAAATAAGAACAAATTACCAGCGTGGTGGTCTTAGAATGTTTAATTACTCCCAGGAGTTTCTTGAACATGGTTACAAGGAATTAGAAATTCCTTCTAACATGGATGGTTCTTATAAAATTGAAACTGATGTTTTGCATATTTGGCCAAGAGGTCAATATATGATGATTGCATTACCAAATAAAGATGGCAGCTTCACTTGTACTTTATTTATGCCTTATCATGGCGAGCAGGGCTTCGATAATTTGAAAACAAAGGATCAGGTTTCTAATTTTTTCAACGAAAAATTTCCTGATGCTGTTCCTTTTATGCCGACACTATTAGATGACTTTTTTGAGAATCCAACCGCCCCACTTGCTACAGTTAAATGTTACCCATGGGTAAAAGGTGGCGATTCGGCACTATTGGGCGATGCAGCCCATGCAGTAGTACCATTTTATGGTCAGGGAATGAACGCCAGTTTTGAAGATGTTGGTGTACTTGACGATTTAATAAATCAAGATCCTTCGCTGAATTGGGAAGAAATTTTTGATAAATATCAAAAGTTAAGAAAGGTAAATGCTGATGCTATTGCCGAACTAGCTATTGATAATTATAAGGAGATGAGATCTCATGTTGCTGACCCTACATTTCAAATTAAAAGGCATATTGAGATGGCTTTAGAATCAAGATATTCCGATTTTAATTCAAAATATTCGCTTGTAACATTTGAACACGAAGTACCATATTCAGTAGCTAAATCTTTGGGTGAAAGGCAAGATGAATATTTAATGAAAATTTGTAAAGATGTAAAAGATTGGACATCACTCGATTTAGATGATATTTATAACGATTTGATAAAATTGAGAAAATGACTATAATTAAGCCAAGTTTGGTAATTAATAAAGCTAAGGTTTTCAAGAATATTGAATTGATTGGCAATAAAGCAAAATCAAATAATCTAATATTTAGACCGCACTTTAAGACCCACAATTCAATAGAAGTAGCTTCTTGGTTTAGGGAATTTGGTGTAGATAAATGTACGGTATCATCTGTAGAAATGGCGGAAAAATTTGCATCAAGTGGTTGGACCGATATTACAATTGCTTTTCCTTGCAATATATTAGAGATTAACCAGATTAATTATTTGAATAGTAGGGTTACTATAAATTTGCTTGTAGATAATTTGAATACTGCTGCTTTTTTAGAAAGGAATCTATCAAGCAGCATTAATATTTACATAAAGATAAATACTGGCAAAGATAGAGCTGGAAGAGCTATTGAAAATATTGATTTGCTAGATCAACTTGCAAGCTATATTAAACATTCAGAAAAATTGATATTTAAGGGTTTACTTACTCATGCTGGCAATTCTTATGGGGCTAATAGCAAGGAAGAGATTTTACAAATCCATAACATATCACTTGCAAAAATGAGAGCAGCAAAAGCATATTTTAGCAAGTATTTTAATCAATGTTTAATTTCGATTGGAGATACTCCAACAGTAAAACTTGCAGATTCTTTTCCTGGAGCGGATGAAATAAGACCTGGTGTTTTTGTATATTATGACTTGATGATGCAAGAGTTAGAAGTCTGTAATCAATCAGAAATTGCCGCTTATTTAGTTGCACCAATTTGCGGAATTTACCCTGAACGAAACGAAAATAATTTGCTTATATATGCTGGATCTATCCATCTATCCAAAGAATCAATTTTAATTAATAATGAAAATATTTATGGTGAAGTTATAAAAATTGATAATTATTCCGAAAGTACTGAGCAATTTTCTAACAATATATACATCAGACAGTTATCACAAGAACATGCCCTGTGTACTGTTAGCAAAGAGGATTTAAAATCACTTAAAATAGGACAGCTATTGGGGGTGTTGCCCGTTCATGCCTGTTTAGTAGCAAATCAAGTTCAAAATCAGATAATCAACTAAATTAATGCATAAAATTTTAAATATTTATTTAATCTTTAAAAAATGAAAAAGGATCAAACTGTCTTTTGCACTCATTGCAGTTTAGAGTGTAATAATACCAATATTAGTATCGAAGAAAAATATTTTTGTTGCGATGGCTGCAAAACTGTTTATGTTCTCCTCAATGAAAATAATCTAGCAGATTATTATGAAATGGGAATGAACTCTAAAGATAGAAATAAAATAGATGGTTCAATCTCAGAGAAATATGAATATTTAGAAGACGAGGAACTGCAAACAAAACTTTTAAATTATAGTATTGGTGACCAATCCAAATTGATAGTAGACTTACCTACAATTCATTGTAGTGCATGTATTTACTTGCTTGAAAATATTGCAAAGCTAAATGACTCTATTCTAGAATCGAGAGTAAATTTTGTTCAGAAAAGAGCATACATTACATTCGATAACAAAAATACTTCATTGCGATTAGTAGCCGAATTATTAGAGAAAATAGGTTATCCTCCCGATTTAAAAATTAGATCTAAACAAGAAAAAACAAATTACAATAGGAGTTTATATTTCAAACTAGGGGCTTCATTTTTTGCTTTTGGTAATATAATGTTGTTTGCTTTTCCAGAATATCTATCTCAGAATACTTTAGATGCAGAATTCAGAATCTTTTTATCAAAATTAAGCCTAATTTTATCTCCAGTAATAGTTTATGCTGGTTGGGATTATTTTAAATCTGCATGGTCTGGATTAAAAATTAAACATATTAATATTGATTTTCCGATAGCACTCGGGATGACTGTTTTGGTACTTCGATCTGTATATGAAATTTTATCGGAAACAGGGTTTGGCTATTTAGACTCACTTTCGGGTCTGGTTTTTTTCTTGTTGATTGGCAAAATATTTCAAAAACGAACCTACGACAAACTTTCATTTGATAGGGAATTAAGCAGCTATTTTCCTCTTTCTGTTCTAAAAAAAGGAGAGCCTGATAAATATATACCTCTTATGAAATTACAGATTGGCGATTCAATTAAAATCAAAAATGAAGAGATAATACCTGCTGATTCAATTTTAATGTCACAGGAAGCAAATGTTGATTACAGTTTTGTAACAGGCGAATCACTACCAATAAAAGTTAAGAGAGGAGAAAAAATATGGGCTGGAGGAAGGAATAAAGGTAAAACTCTTGATTTAGATGTGGTAAAACTATTCGATAAAAGCTCATTCACAGATACTTGGAACAAAGAAGAATTTAAAAAAACATCAAAAAGGAGTTATGCTTTTTTAGCTGATAATGTAGCAAAATACTTTACATTATTGATTATTAGCATTGCATTAATTTCATTTGCATATTGGTGGAATATTGATTCTTCATTAGCAATAAATACTTTATCTGCCGTACTTATTATCGCTTGTCCATGTGCTTTAGCTCTCTCTACTCCTTTTACATACGGAACAAGTGCAATGATTCTATCTAAGCGAGGCTTGTTTTTAAAAGATTCAAATATTATAGAAAGTTTATCAAAAATTAAAAATATTATTTTTGATAAAACAGGAACTCTTACATCTTCAAAAAAATCGGAAATCAGTTTTATTGGAGAACTATCAACTGCAGAGCTAGTGCTTGTGAAATCAGCATGTAGTGAGTCGGCACATCCAATAAGCAAAATCATTTTTAATTCAATTGATACAGAAACCATTCCCGTTACTAACATTCAGGAATATTCTGGAAAGGGCATAGAATCCGAAATCGATTCTCATAAAATAAAGATTGGTTCTAGAAGATTTGTGAATAATAATCAAGAAAATATTGAATCGAGAACTTATGTTTCAATTGATAATGAAGTGAAAGGTTATTATCATGTTACCCAAGTATTAAGAGATGGAATTTCAAATACTTTAAAAAACTTAACTAATTATAAATTAAGTGTTGTATCAGGAGATAATGAATCTCAGAAATCAGAATTAGAAGCAATATTACCTGATAATTCGATTTTTAGATTCAATTATTTACCTGGACAGAAGTATGATTTTGCAAAAGATAAGACCAAAAGCAGTCCTACACTGATGATTGGTGATGGGTTAAATGACGCAGGAGCATTAAAAAGTGCGAGTATAGGTATTGCTGTGAGTGATGATTCTAATAATTTTACTCCTAGTAGTGATGCAATAATCGATGGAGATAGCTTAAAAGATTTAGCTAAAATATTGAAATTTGCGAAGTCTGCTAAGAGTACTGTTATTTTAGCATTTATTATATCATTTTTATATAATATTGTAGGTTTGATATTCGCAGTTACAGGAAATTTATCACCTATTACAGCAGCTATTCTAATGCCTTTAAGCTCTATTACAATAGTTTTATTTACTACAGGAATGACCTATATTAAAAGCAAGTTAATTCTATAATTTTGATATAATATATTGAGAGATGTCTCTTGATGCGTTTACCTTCGCTAAAGATTTAGCATTTTTGCTTATGGTGTTTCTACCATTTGGATTTGTCATAAGGTCATTAACAACTTTCATTAGATTATTTTCTAGTGATTTTTCGGGTAGAAGAATAGCGGCTTTGTTATCGGCAAGTAATTTTGCATTTAACATTTGTTCATTATTAGCAGCACTTGGTAATGGAACAAGAATAGAAGCAATTCCTACTGCACATATTTCACTAACAGCAGTAGCCCCTGATCTGGATATAACAATATCTGCAGCTGAGTAAGCTGAACCCATATCATCTATAAAATTTACTTTTTTTATGTAATCTGGCAAATCGCCGCCCAATTGTTCCTTAGCTTCGAAAGAACCGCCCCTTTGCCATAACAAAGAACAATCTAATTTAATAAAGTCGGATATGTGTTTATTAACAACATTATTAATTGCTTCAGCACCCAAACTCCCACCAATTACTAATATCAAAGGTCTTTCTTTGTCGAATCCTAAATTTATTTTTGCTGTATCTTTTTCAATCTGAGTAATAATTTCTTTTCTAACTGGATTGCCAGTTAGGACAGCTTTATTGCGATTTTCTTCTAATTCATCTGCTGATTCTTTCCAAGATATAAATATATTTTCAGCGTCGTCTAGTAACATCTTGTGGGCTTTCCCGAGGTTTACATTCGATTCCATTAGGTAAATAGGAATACCTAATTTTCTAGCGGCATAACCAGGAGGAACAGATAGATAAGCACCTGCACAAATCAATGCATCAATGTTTTGTGATTTTAATACTCCTTTAGCAATATCTTGTGATTTCCTAAACTCTAAGTACCAATTTACTGCTTTTAAGTTTTTTCCAGGAAACGCTTTTATAGGCATTGAGGTATAGTTAAAGCCAGCTTTCGGTACTTTTTTTGATTCTATTCTAGTTTCTGTGCCAATAAAATGAACTTTTATTTCGCCACCAGATTGTCTGATTAAATCATCTGCTACTGCCATTGCGGGAAATAAATGTCCTCCCGTTCCACCAGCTGCAATTAATATATTTTTCGCCATGAAGAAGCCTTAATTTTTTAATTATAACTTCAAAAAGTATGCCGTAAAATTATTAATAATTAGATTAAATTCATCTCTTTTCCTACTTCAGAGAACTTATCTAAAATCCTATCTAAATGTTCTTTTTTATGAGATGCCATATAACTTGTTCTCATCATACTCATATTTGGGGGAACTCCTGGTGGCACAAAAGCATTCACAAAGATTCCTTTGTCAAACAACTTCCTCCACATCTGAAGTGCCAGTTCTTGCTCGCCAACTATAACAGGAACAATTGCAGAAATGTTATTTTCGATATTAAAACCAAGTTTGGAAAGATTCTCTGTCATGTATCTTGAATTATCAGATAGTTGTTGTACTAATTCTGGTTGCCTTTTTAATATTTCGAGTGATTTAAGTGCGGCGGCACATGATGCTGGTGTCGGAGACGCAGAAAAAATAAGAGCTGGCGAATGATGCTTTATATAGTTAATAACCTTTGATGGACCAGCAATATATCCCCCAAGCGATGCTAAAGTTTTAGAAAAAGTACCCATTAACAAATCAACTCCTTTTTCCGAGTTGAAGTAATTAGGTGTTCCTCTTCCTCCATTACCAACAACTCCAAAAGCATGTGCGTCATCAATTAATAATTTAGCATTATATTTTTTTGCAATTTTTGAAAGTTCATCTACTTTTGCTAGCTCTCCAGAAACAGAAAATACTCCATCACTTGCAATTAATTTTCCTGCTTTTTCTGGAATTAATTTTAATACTCTTTCCAAATCATTAATATCATTATGCTTGTATCTAACAAAATTTCCAAGTGCTCCTTTAGATGCTAAAGCACCATTTATTATGCAAGCATGATTCTCTTTATCAGAAATAATATAATCACCTCTTTGCACAAGTGAGGATATTACTCCTAATGCAGTCTGGTATCCAGTTGAAAAAAGAAGAACCGATTCATAATTTAAGTATTCAGCTAGTTTTTCTTCTAATTCGATATGTAAATCTAAAGTCCCAGTTAAATAGCGAGATCCAGAACAACCAGTTCCATACTTTTTTGTGGCAAGTTGAGCAGCTTCTATCACTTCTGGGTGAGATGTTAATCCTAGGTAGTTATTAGAACCTGCCATTACAAACTCCCTACCTTCAAGGGTCACTATAGGGCCTTCGTTTTGCTCTAATGTTTTGAAATAAGGATATAACCCTTTTTCTTTAACTTCATCTGCTGTTTTAAAACTATTACATTTATCGAATAATGACATTCTTATTTCTCATTTAGTATTTAATTGTTGTTAATCCAATGGATTCCATAAATAATTAGAAAGTTTAACCTTGTTATCAGTTACTTCAATTCCTTCACTTTCGAGTAGCTCCTGCATCAGTTCCTCTCCTTGAAAGTGATTTTTACCAGATAATTCTCCAAAACGATTAACCACCCTATGGCAAGGGTATTTAGTTTGATTTTTTAACGAGTTCAAAATATAACCCACCATACGAGCAGATGATTTCATTCCACACTTTTCAGCTATTATACCATAGGTAGTTACACGGCCTATTGGTATCTCTAAAAGTAATTCTTTGACTTTTTCGTTAAATGAGTTTTCAGACAAAATCTTATATTATGAAAATTGATAAAACAAATTTAATAGAATTTCTTCAAAAAAGACTACTTAACGACTTACCTGCTAATAAATCTCACGAAAAAATGTTCCCTATAAAAGATGGTTCTCCCTTTCGTCAGTCCATTCCTGAGTCAACAGCTAAAAAAAGTGCGGTACTTTTGTTACTGCATACAATTAAAGAAACGGATAGTTTATCCATTTTGTTTACTTTAAGATCAAATAAATTAAAAAAACATTCTAATCAAATATCTTTCCCAGGAGGTAGATTGGATAAAAACGAATCCACTCAAGATGCAGCACTTAGAGAGACATGGGAAGAAGTAGGAATAAATCCTAATAAAATTGATATAATTGGTGAGCTAACCGAGATTTTTGTACCTCCTTCTAATTCAATAATAACACCATTTATAGGGTTTAGCAATTCCGAATTTGAATTAGAAATAAATCCCAGTGAAGTATCAGAAGCATTTTTTACTGATTTAAATGAAATTTTAAATCCAGATATAAAAAAAACAAAAAAGATTGATTTTAAAGGCATTGGTACTGCCGATGTTCCGTTTTATGATGTTCACCCAACTGTTCCACTTTGGGGTGCTACTGCAATCATACTATCTGAGTTTATAGATATAGCTAGTGAATTTAAATAAAAAAAGCTGCCATCATAAATAGGAAGCAGCTTCTATAAGAAATCAATATTTTTAAGGGCAACGCTGTTATAAAATGAATAAAGTAATGTTGTTCCATCTTACTCTTGCAAATTCTTAAAAAAGGAAACATGAAAAAGTTTATTTTTGGTTTATTTTTATGATGATATTATTGAAGGCTGCTATTACAATTAGTAGTATTACTATCAGAAAAAACCTTTAAAGTATTCTTCTAAAGATATACCTTTTTTTAAGCATAACTTTTTGATAATATTGTACTTGTGTACTTTAAAAGTATTTATAGATATAAAGTTTTTCTTTGCAATTTCTTGAGGGGAAAGCTCTTGAACTATTGATTTTAATATTTCTATTTCTCTTGATGATAACACATCAATATTGACACTTGGTGAAATAGTATTTTTATGAAAGATGTTTTCGGAGTAATAAACATTACCGCTGACTATTGTTTTGATAGCCCTAATTATCTCCTTAGTATCAGAAGTTTTATTAATATAACCATAAGCACCATTATTATATGCAAAGTTTATTTGTTGCATCTCTTTGTATGAACTTATAATTAGAACCTTGTTTTGGTGTTTAGTTTTAAAAATATCTAGTCCAGATTCTCCATCTAAGTCTAGGTCTAATAATACTATATCGAATGGTTTCTTTGCTTCTAAATAGTTTTGTAGAGTGGTAAAGATTTCTACGCTTTTAACAAAATCTTGCAGCTCTAAAAATATCTTAACTGTTTCTAGGTAAAGAGAATGATCATCAACTATTGCAATATTTACTTTTTCAAAACTCATAATTTCTACCAGCAATATAATAAATATTCTTATTTTTGGAAAAAATAAATTTATATGAAAATTGGAATATCTGTATTAACTGGGGTTTTGCTTGCATTATCATTTCCCCCATTACCTTTTTACTTTTTAGCATTTGTAGCTTTTTTACCTTTATTGATATTTATTGAATCGAAAATTGAAGGTACTTCTAATGCCAATTTTTTCCTATCTACCTATTTAACATTTGTAATATACCATGTTGCATCAAATTGGTGGATATCTAGCTTTCAGGAAGAAACAGATCCTTTTTTAATGGCATCAGGTTTTGCAATGGACATAGCACATCCATTGTTTTTTTTAATACCAACATATATTTATTATAAAGTCCGTAAAAAATTTGGATTTAATGTCTCAATATTCTTTTTTCCAGTAATTTGGACTGGATGGGAGTATTTTCATAGCTACGGAGAGTTTTCTTATCCTTGGTTAGCACTAGGTAATAATCAAATTTATAACACCACTTGGATACAATTTATTGATATAACTGGTGTTTTCGGTGCTACATTTTTGATAGCTCTTTCTAATTCATTAATAATGAAAATGTATAAAAATGTATCTTCAAGTACTGGAAAATTTAAAGCTGGAATTAATCTAAAATGGTCTTTTTTACTTTTATCAATCTTTATTATTCCTCTTATATATGGGGCAAAAAAAAACAATGAATTTAGTGATGATAACATAAGCTCTGAAGAAGTGAGCTTTGGTGTAGTTCAACCAAATAAATATCCTTGGAAAAAATGGGCATCTGGTAATGTGGAACAAGTTAAGGCTATGATGGCAATTAGCGACTCACTATTAAATGAAGATAATACTATAGATTTATTTTTATGGCCAGAAACTTCAATTCTTTTTGTGAATTTATCTGGTTTCAATACCGCAGAAAATCTATGGTTTGTTCAAGATTGGGTTGATTCTAATAATGTGTCTCTAATTAGTGGTTTTATTCACAGATATGTCTATAAAAATGATGAACAAAAACAGACAAGCTCTCGTCAATTTCCAAACTCTGATCAATTCTATGAGCATTTCAACTCTGCTATTATGCTTAATCCAAATTTAAAGCCTCAGACCTATCACAAGATGAAACTCACACCATTTGCAGAAAGGATTCCTAATCTAGAGTACTTTTCATTCTTAATGGATTATATAAAGTGGGGTGTAGGTATTTCAAGCTGGGGAATTGGTAAAGATCAACATAATTTGCTTTTATCTAATAATGATAGTCAGATAAATATTGGAAATATCATTTGTATTGAATCTATTTATCCAGAATTTTGTAGAAATTTTGCTTTACAAGGAGCAGAAATTTTATCAATTATAACTAACGATTCTTGGTACGACGGTACACCTGGACCAGAACAACACTGGCAAATTGCGAGGATTAGAGCTATTGAAAACAGAAGATATATTGTTAGATCTGCCAATAGCGGTGTTTGTGGAATAATAGCACCAAATGGCCAAGAAATAAATAGATTAAACCAATATAAACAATCAGGTATTATTGTTAAAGCAAAAAAAGTTAAGACCTTATCTTTTTATACTAAGCATGGTGATCTGCTAGCCAAATCGCTATTTCTAATTGGTGTTTTAATATGGATTGCAAGTTTTATTTATCCAAATAAAAAGACTTTCGCCAACTAAGTGGAGTAGTTCCAGAATGTTTTTTGAAGGCTCTAACAAAAGTACTCGAATCTGAATATTCCAAGTTCCAAGCTACTTCTTTAACTGATAAAGATTCAATTTTTAAATACTTTTTAGCTAAATCAAATTTTAATTCATCAATAATTTGTTTGTAGTTCCAGCCTTCTTCAAAAAGCCTCCTTTGAAGTGTTCTTGTAGAATACCCTAAGTTACTTGCCACATCATTTAAAGTCGGAAACTTAGGTTTCAAAAGTCGAAAAATCGTTGCTTTTACAAGAGAATAATAAGTATTCCCAGAAGAATATTCTGCTACTTTTTGAGATGCATAGCTAGTAAGTAAATTAATAAGATTTTTATCGGAGCTAACAATTGGGAAACTTACATATTCTAATGGGATATCAAACCAATACCTGTTTTGATTAAATTCGATAGGTATATTAAACTGCAAATAATCCTTTGTAGTCGAATGTTCTTTAGAACCCATTAAACCAATTCTTTCTACAATTTGTGTTTCTCTGTGTAAATGTTTGAAGAATTTTAAAGTAAACACAACAGCCATTTCGCTTACTTGCTTGCAAACAACAGGATATTGTTGCTCCCACGATTCAATGGGTTTATAAATTAGACTAATATGAGAATTACGGTTTTTAAGTTTTACTTTATATGGACCAAGTTCTAAAGTACTAAATTCAACAAGGAAATTTAATGCAGTCATTATATTATTACTTGAAACTAATATTTGTGATATAAGACCTGCGGCAAATAGGTTCAACCATTCGCCTAATTTAAATCCAAAATTGTCATCACCAATTTTAGTAATTATTCTAATCGCAAATTCACTAAATGTTTGATAATCAATCCTTTCAATATTTTCTTTCATTTCCTTTTCAGAATATGAAATTCCCTGCAAAGACCACTCTCTGCTTATACCTCTACTTTCGGCATAATCACATATCATTATTACAAATTTTGAATTTACTTCCTTTGGCATAATAAGTTAGCATTTTGTCGTTAACTGCATATTTTATCAAATATAAGAAAATTAAATTTGTAATGTAAAAAATTACAGGAGAAAGAAATGATCGAAATAGTTACCAAAAGAATAATCAATAAAAGTCCCGAATATATTTGGAATCATTTAGTTGATTTTAGAAGTTATTCTAAATGGAATCCTTTCATTACAAATATAAATGGTGAGAGAAAAATTGGAGCGAATTTAGATGTAACAATCAAAAATGGAAAATCCGAAATGAAATTCAAACCAAAAATCCTTTGTATCAAAGAAAACAAAGAGCTCCGTTGGAAGGGGAAGTTATTAATCACGGGGATTTTTGATGGCGAGCATTATTTCATATTAAATAAACTAGGTGATGATAAAACAGAGTTAATTCATGGTGAAATTTTTACTGGTATTTTATCGGGGGTAATTCTAAAGAAAATAAAGGAAAAGACTATTCAGGGTTTTGAAAAAATGAATCAAGCATTAGCAATGTTATAATTAAGCCATCTTGTTTATGATATTGGTAGTAGATTTATTAGGTACAAATTTAATTATCTCTACTTTGCCGCCATTAGATAAAACATGATCAGCACCAACTACGCTTTCTGGAGTATAATCTCCACCTTTGGTAATAATATCTGGGTTTATAGTTTTAATAATTTCTAGGGGTGTATCTTCATCAAACAGAGTTACATAATCAACAGGTTTCAAAGCATCCATTACAATCAGCCTATCGGTTTGATTATTAATGGGTCTAGTTTCACCTTTTAATTTTCTAACTGATGAATCGGTATTCAAAGCTACAACAAGAATTGCTCCTAAGGATTTTGAATCGTATAAATATTGGACATGTCCAGGGTGAATTATATCAAAACAACCGTTTGTAAAAACTATCTTTTTATTTTGTAATTTTTCTTTTTCTAAAGCAATTTTAAGTTTTGACCAATCCTCAATTATCATGTTAAATCCGCTTTAATCTCATCTAGTGTAACGGAAACTACACCAGCCTTTCCGCAAACTATTCCAGCAGCAATATTTGCAATAGTTGCAGCTTCTTTGGCAGAACCACCAGCTGCAATTATAGCACAAAAAGTAGCTATAACAGTATCACCTGCTCCAGAAACATCAGCAACATTTCTAGCTTTAGTTGGTACTGATAGAACATCGCTGTTCGATTCAAAAAGCATCATTCCCTGTGAGCCTAATGTCAAAAGAACATTATCGCATCTTAATTTATTTAATAAATCCTTTCCAGCTTTTCTGACTGATTCATCAGAGTTTATAGGATAATTTAAAGAAAGTTCTGCTTCGGCTCTGTTAGGTTTAAAAAGATTAACTTTTGAATAATCGTAAAAGTTATCGTATTTAGGGTCTACAAATACAGGAATATCTCTATTTCTACATTCGGTAATTACCTCTCTTATCATAATATCAGTAAGTACACCTTTATCGTAATCGGCAAATACAACACCATCTATATTTTTTTCGGTGTGTAAGATATTAAGAATATGTCTTTCACCAGCATTATCTACTATTTCAGTGTTTTCTGTATCAAGGCGTACTATTTGTTGGTTATTTCCAAACACCCTTGTTTTTACAGTTGTAGGTCTTGTATCATCTGCAAATATGCCTTTACAATCAATACCCAATTTTTCGGACAAAGAAACTAACTTATAGCCCATTTCATCTTTACCAATCAAGCCACACTGAATTACATTTAAACCAAGTGATCTTAAGTTAGCAGAAACATTTGCAGCTCCGCCCAAATGATAGCTCTCATCTTTTAGATCAACAACTGGAACGGGAGCTTCTGGACTAACCCTTGTAACTCTTCCCCAAAAGTACCGATCTAGCATTAAATCGCCAACAACTGCAATTTTCTTATTGGCAAATGTTTTTATAAGTTCATTAAATCTTTTAATATCAATAGTAGAATTTTTCATATTTCATACTCATTTAGTTGAAATTTTAAAGTTGTTAAACCTTCTTTTAATCTAGATAATTTTATTCCAAGTAATCCTTCTGCAGAAGTAATAATTAATCCACCTTTTTCTGGACGAAATGCTTTCTGACTTAATTTTGAAGGATCGAGTGGAGAAATTAAATTTTTATCGTAATCGAATACTTCAGCCACAATTAGTGCAATTTCGTATCGGTTTAACCAATCTTTTCCTGATAAATTAATTATTCCATAGGATTTAGTTTCTATAATTCTAGAAACCGCCCATGCAATATCATCAGTAAAAGTTGGGTTGCACCATTGACCAGTAATCACATTAATTTTTTCTTTATTGTCTAATTTATCAGATACCCATTTAATAAAATCATTTTTGCCATAGGACGATTTTCCATACACTACATTTGTTCTAATAATTGTAAGCTTCTGGGTATTACCTTTAGCTAAGTTTTCTCCTGCCAACTTCGACTTTCCATAATAATTTATTGGGTCTGGAGTATCCAACTCAGAATAAGGTCCTTTTTTTCCGTTAAATATATAATCTGTAGAAAATGTAATTAAATGAGAATTAATTTTTTTTGCAGCTATAGATAAAGTTTCTGGCAATGACGCATTCAGATTCATCGCTTTCTCTTTTTCATCTTCACAAGCATCTACATTGGTCATTGCAGCACAATTAATTATTATATCTGGTTTGTGATTAATAACAAAATCTTTAAGCCACTTTACATTTTCATAAAATGCTTGGAAAACACTAGATCGCTTTGTCGGTTTTATGTTTTTAATATCGCTAGTTAACAACAGTAATTTCACATCAGGATACTCTCTTAAAAGCAATGTTGTAATTGCTTCTGCTACCTTACCCGTACTTCCTGTTATTAGAATTTTTTTGTTCATATATTAAAAAAATGTACTTAAATAAAGTACTCAAATTTTATTTAGTTAAGAAAAAACATATCTTGCAATTTAATAAATCAATCATAACAAAAATAAATTTTTTACCAAATCTTTCTAATAAATATGGTGAAGCAATATAAACAGTTTTTTAATTCGTCGAATAAGCCTGAACCACTTGCTGATGAAGAAGTTGAAGTTTTGGATGAAGAACAAATTGATCTTTCATCTAAAGTAATTCTTTTTAATGATGATTTTCATACCTTTGATGAGGTAACAAATCAGATTATCAAAGCGATCAAATGTACTGAATCGGCAGCAGAAGCAATTACGTGGGAAGTCCATTCAAATGGTAAAGCTCTTGTATTTGACGGAGAGATGAGCGAATGTTTAAGAGTAAGCTCTGTATTAGAAGAAATTGGTTTACACACACAAATAGAATATTAATATTATGGCAAATCCAAAATACACAATCAATATTACTTCAAATGATGAAGAGTGGGGAAACATTACAATTGAAACCCTTCCTGATGTAGCACCTTTGCATGCAGAAAATTTTGACAACTTAGTAAAAGATGGTAGCTACGATGGCTGTGCTTTTCATAGAGTTATTCCAGGTTTTATGATACAAGGTGGAGATCCAAACTCTATTTCTGGTTCGAGAGATACTTGGGGATTTGGTAACCCTAAACAAAAAAATGTAAAAGCAGAATTCAACGATACAAAACATGATAGGGGTATAATCTCTGCTGCTAGATCACAAAATCCGAACAGTGCATCTTCACAATTCTTTATTTGTGTTGCTGATGCACATTTTCTTGATAGGCAATATTCAGCTTTTGGTAAAGTAATTGATGGAATGGATTTAGCTGACAAAATAGTTGCTGCTCCAAGAGACAATGGCGACAATCCACATGAAAAAATTGTAATGAAAATCACTAGAAACGATTAATTTATGAATCTACTTAAACCATATAGTTCTAATCATCTTAATTTAAAAAATAAAGTTGTGATGGCTCCGCTTACTAGATCTAGGTCTGGGAAAACTAGGGTGCCAAATGAGATGAACAATATATACTACACTCAAAGATCTAGCGCTGGGCTTATAATTTCTGAAGCCACAGTAATATCCGAAAGAGCTGTAGGGTACATCGATACACCTGGAATATATAACGATGAGCAGATAAATGGTTGGAAAAGGATTACTAAATCAATAAAAAGATATGGAGGGAAGATATACTGCCAGCTATGGCATACCGGCAGATCTTCCCATCCAGATTTCCATAATGGAAAAGCTCCTTTAGCTCCTTCTTCAATTAAGCCTAGTGGTAAAGTAACTACTTATGATGGTATGAAAGAAAAAGAGATGCCTTCCGAAATGACTCATCAAGAAATTAACACTACTATTGATGAATTTAAAAATGCTGCAAAAAATGCTATAACTGCTGGTTTTGATGGAGTTGAAATACATGGTGCAAATGGTTATTTAATAGACCAGTTCCTATGTGATGGCTCGAATATCAGAACCGATAATTATGGTGGTAATCTTCAAAATAGATTAAGATTTCCACTTGAAGTTGTAAAGGCTGTTGGAGAAGAAATAGGGTTTGATAAAACTGCAATAAGAATTTCTCCTTCAGGTACATTCAATGATATGTTCGATAGCGACCCAAAAGCTACATTTGGTGCTTTTGTAAAAGAATTAAATCAATTTGATTTATCATATCTTCATATTTCCAGATTTTTTGATCCAAGGGGAGATTTAAATCTACCCGACCACTATCTCAATAATTCTGAGATGCTAGAATATTTTAGAAATATCTATAAAGGAACTATAATAGCTTGTAATAGTTTCGATAAAGAATCAGGCGAAGCAACACTTAATAATGGCGAAGCTGATTTGATCGCTTATGGCAAATTATTTATATCAAACCCTGACCTTGTATTGCGTTTTGAAAAAGATGCAGAACTATTAGAGTGGGATAATTCCACATTTTACGGTGGTGCAGAAAAAGGCTATATAGATTATCCATTTCTCTTAAAAGAGTAAAAATTATTTTACTAACCCCAACTTGAAACCTACCAATATTTACTATATAAATTAATTACTACATATAAAATATTAGTTGAATTATTAAACGTAATAAAATATTTCATAAATTTGCTGACAAATAAAAATAATTTAAATTAAATGGAATAATTAAAATGAAGAGAATATTACTAATAGTATTTTTTATAAGTCCATTTCTTATGAATGCGGCTACTATTACAGTTACTAATAATAACGATACTGGTGCTGGCAGTTTAAGACAGGCTGTATTAGATGCTAATGCTCAAGATATTATCCAATTTAATGGCTCAATGACTATAACTTTGAATAGTGAAATTGCTATTAATAAAAATATTACAATTGCTGGCCATCAAGATGGTGTTACCCTAGATGGTAATTTATCTAACAGACACTTTAATATAAGCTCTGCAACAATAACCATAAGTGATTTAACATTTTTTGAAGGAAGGGAGCTAGGAGCTCCAGCAAATGGAGGATCAATTCATATATCTGCTGGTGATGTTACAATCGAAAGATGTTTATTTCAATCAAATAGCGTAATAGGTAACAATGGAACAGCAGGTAACAATGGTGGTGGACCTGGAGGTACTGGTTCAGAGGCATCAGGGGGAGCAATTTATAATGCAGATGCTGATTTAACAATTATTAACTGTACTTTCTATGACAACACTGCACAGGCAGGTGCTGGAGGTACGGGTGGTACTGGTACTATGGGTCTTTTGGCTCCACCTCCAGGAACACCTGGAGGTATTGGAGGTGTTGGTGGCGATGGTGGGAATGCTTATGGAGCTGCCGTAGCAAGTATTGACTTAGCAGCGCAAGGAATTTTAGCTGATATTACTAATTGCACTTTTGATAGTAATATTGCAACTGGAGGTACTGGTGGTACTGGAGGTGCTGGTGGTGTTGGTTCTCCGATTGGTACCATTGGTAGTAATGGTAATTCTGGCTCGAGTGAAGGTGGAGGAGTTTATTCTGAAGATAAAGAAGATAATGCAACTGGCTCTGTGACAAATATTATTAATTCTATCTTTGTTTCTAATACTGCAGATACTGGTCCAGACATAAGATCAGCAACTAACAGTGACTTAGAAGATTTACTAAATAATGCTATTGAAACAACTACAGGTTATGTAGTAGATAATAATAATTCAGGAAACGTAACTTGGAACAGTACTGGATATACCGCAAGTTTATCTGATAATGGTGGACCAACTCAAACTATTGAAATTTTAGAAACTTTTAACGGTGTAGATGCAGGTTCTAATACTAATGCTCCAAGTAATGACCAACGAAGTATCTCAAGAGATAATTCTACAGATATTGGAGCCTTTGAATTTGAATCACCATCAAATGAAATAGGGATATATAATTTAGCAGGTGTTGGTTTAAATAATGCTAGTTCTGCTTCAATAACTATGGATTTATATACAAGAAATGCAAATGCTACTTATACTTTTAATTATGGAACTACATCTAACAACTATACTGAAAGCTCGAGTTCAACTATTTCTGGTAGCTCAGCTACTGTAAATGTTGGTTTTACTGCCACTGGCTTAACTGCAAATACTCAGTATTATGTTCAGGCATCAGCAACAAATACATTTACTGTTAGCGATGAAGTTAATTTCTGGACTTTGATTGCAGAACCTGCATCACATTCCAACTTTTCTCAAGTTGGTGAGGATGTGAATCAAATTGAATTAAGCTTTGATGCTTTTTCAGGTTTAACCAATGTTTCGGGATATTTAATTCTTCGTTCTGTTAGTTCATTTGGAGAAAATGATTTGCCATCAGATGGAAATCCCTATAATGTAAATGATAATATTGGTAATTCAATAGTAGTTGCTAAAATTATTGTTAATTCAACAACAAACCACACATTCACAGGGCTAAGCAAAGACCAGTCTTGGCAATATGCATTAGTACCTTTTAACTTAGGAGCAAATGTAGCAACAGTCAATTACAAAACTGATAATGTGCCAACAATAACAGGCTTCACAATTCCAACTCTTGGCGAGTGGGGTATGATAGCTTTTGTAGGATTGATGCTTATTGGTGGTGTTTGGTATTCAAGAAGAATTTAGATTTAAGTAGATATTTAGAACTATTGAAAACAGAATAAAAAAGCTCAGGGAATTAATAATCTCTGAGCTTTTTTTATTAAGATACAAATCTACTAATATTTAATAAATCTTTGATATTTAATAAATAATGCAAATTCAAATAATTTGTAGGTATCTTTGCATTAGTAAATGCTAAGGAAAAAATTTGAAAAATACTATATTACTTACAATAGTCCTATTAAGTGGAATTGCTTTATCGCAAAGTTCTAGCTCTTGGACAGAATTAAATACTCCAAGCCAACCAAGTACTAGATCTTATGCAATGATATCTGGAACATCAGATAATGATGTATTGCTTTTTGGTGGATTTGATGGAGCTGTTGATGGAGAGACATGGATATTTGATAACAGTAGTCGCTCTTGGACACAGTTAAACCCTCCAAGCCAACCAAGTGCTAGACAGATAGCAATGATGGCTCAAATATCAGAAAATGAAGTATTACTTTTTGGAGGATATGATACAGGTTTTTTAAATGATACTTGGATATTTGATAATAGCAGTGGCTCTTGGACAGAATTAGTCCCTCCTAATCCGCCAGGCCCTAGAACCGACTCAAAGATGGCTCGAATATCAGACAATAAAGTATTACTTTTTGGGGGGTATGATGAAAACGATGATTTTATTGGAGAGACATGGATATTTGATAACAGTAGTCGCTCTTGGACAGAATTAATCCCACCTAATCCACCAAGCCCCAGAGCATTTCATGCAATATCCTACCTTTCAGACAATAAAGTATTACTTTTTGCAGGTGAAGATGCTGGAGATATTTTAAATGAGACATGGATATTTGATAATAGTAGTGGCTCTTGGAGTGAGCTTGCAACCCCCGTCTCCCCAACTGCTACTACCGACCCAATGATAGCTCAATTTTCAGATAACAAAGTATTACTTTTTGGAGGAATTGATACTGGAGGAGATCGTAACAATGAGACATGGATATTTGATAATGGCAGTGGTTCTTGGACCCAATTAAATACTACAATTCAACCGAGTGAAAGAGACGCAGCAATGATGGCTCAGATATCTAATGGCTTAATTTTACTTTTTGGTGGCGATATTGGTAATGGAAATAATGAAAATGATACTTGGTTATTTGGACCAGTTGAGAGCATAGCACCAATAATTAATAACCTTACAGCCGTATCTATTAGCCCAGAAAGTGCAAGTTTCTATATGAATTTAGCTGACGGCGGAGCTACTACAACTTATACCTTCGATTATGGCACTGCAACTGGCCTTTATAGTTTAAATTATAGCAATACAATAGCGGGCAACTATGTAACTGTAAATGTTGGCTTTGAAGATGACAATAATTTAACTGCAAATACTCAGTATTATGTTCAGGCATCAGCAACAAACACAATTGGTCGGACTGAAAGCAATGAGATAAACTTCTGGACTTTGATTGCAGAACCTGCATCACATTCCAACTTTTCTCAAGTTGGTAAGGATGTGAATCAAATTGAATTAAGCTTTGATGCTTTTTCAGGTTTAACCAATGTTTCGGGATATTTAATTCTTCGTTCTGTTAGTTCATTTGGAGAAAATGATTTGCCATCAGATGGAAATGCCTATGAAGTAAATGATAATATTGGCAATTCGACAGTAGTTGCTAAAATTATTGTTAATTCAACAACAAACTACACATTTACAGGGCTAAGCAGAGACCAGTCTTGGCAATATGCATTAGTACCTTTTAACTTAGGAGCAAATGTAGCAACAACCAATTACAAAACTGATAATGTGCCAACAATAACAGGCTTCACAATTCCAACTCTTGGCGAGTGGGGTATGATAGCTTTTGCTGGATTGATGCTTATAGGTGGTGTTTGGTATTCAAGAAGAATTTAATAAAAGATATTTAATTAAAAATAAAAAGCAGCTCCAACTAGAGCTGCTTTTTTTAAAAAGTTTGAGATAATATCTCTTATTACTTTTTATCGTCTTCATCTTCTACTACTGTGAAGTCTGCTTCTTCTACATCAGGTTCAGATTTTTGCTCTGACCCACCATCAGCATTTGCTGTTGGGTCGGGGTTAGGTTGCCCATCAGCTCCTGGCTGACCGTAGATATTTTGAGAAGCGGCACTCCAAATCTGATTTAGATTTTCAACTGCTGGTGCAATATCTTCTTTATTATCTTTAAGAGCTTTTTCTAGCCTATCAGCTGCTTCGTTAATCTTAGTTTTCTCATCTTCAGGTAGTTTGTCACCAAGATCGGTTACTTGTTTTCTTGTAGAGTGAAGCAAGGCATCAGCTTGATTTCTACTTTCTACCTCTTCCTTGAATTTTTTATCTTCTTCTTCGTTGGATTTAGCTTCGTTTTTCATTTTTTCGATTTCTTCTTTGCTAAGCCCGCTCGAAGATTCAATTCTAATGTTTTGTTCTTTATTAGTTCCCTTATCTTTAGCTGCAACTGATAAAATCCCATTAGCATCAATATCAAATGTTACTTCAACTTGAGGCACACCTCTCGATGCAGGAGGAATTCCATCAAGGTGGAATCTTCCAAGCGATCTATTATCTTTTGCCATTGGTCTCTCGCCCTGCAAAATATGAATTTCAACTGATGGCTGATTATCTGAAGCAGTTGAAAACACCTCTGTTTTTCTAGTTGGGATTGTTGTATTTGATGCTATCATTGGAGTTAAAACTCCACCCATTGTTTCTATACCAAGAGTCAATGGAGTAACATCTAATAATAATACATCTTCTACATCACCAGAAAGTACTCCACCTTGAATTGCTGCACCAACTGCAACAACTTCATCAGGATTTACCCCTTTTGATGGGTCTTTACCAAAAAATCCTTTAACTAATTCCTGTATTTTTGGGATACGTGTCGATCCACCTACTAAAATTACATCATCAATATCAGATGGTGAGCATTTAGCGTCTTTCATTGCCTGCTCTACCGGCTTTAATGTTCCGTCAAATAAATCTGAACATAGGCTTTCAAACTTAGATCGTGTCAGATTGACATTAAGGTGCTTTGGCCCTTCGGCTGTTGCAGTTATAAATGGAAGATTTACATCTGTTGCAATCTGATGAGATAATTCAATCTTAGCCTTCTCTGCAGCTTCTCTTAGTCTTTGCAAAGCCATAGCATCTTTTCTTAAATCAATGCCTTCATCTTTATTAAATTCATCTGCCAAAAAGTCAATAATTTTTTGATCAAAGTCATCACCACCTAAGTGAGTATCTCCATTAGTTGATTTTACTTCAAATACACCATCACCAATTTCCAAAACAGAAATATCAAATGTTCCACCACCAAGGTCATAAACTGCGACAGTCATGTTCTGACCTTTTTTATCAAGACCATAAGCTAAAGCAGCAGCAGTGGGTTCGTTTATTATTCTTCTTACTTTTAAGCCAGCAATTTCGCCAGCATCTTTTGTTGCTTGTCTCTGAGAGTCATTAAAATAAGCAGGTACAGTAATAACTGCTTCTTCTACTTTCTGACCTAAATATTCCTCTGCCGTTGCTTTCATCTTTTTTAAAATCAAAGCACTTATTTCTGGTGGAGAGTATTGTTTATCGTCTATTTGAACCTTTACACTTCCGCCATCAGGTGACCCAATTACCTTGTAAGGTACTAAATCTCTTTCATTGCCAATCTCAGAATCTCTACGACCCATAAATCTTTTTATCGAGTAAATCGTTTTATGCGGGTTAGTAACTGCCTGTCTTTTAGCCGATTGCCCTACTAAACGCTCTCCAGATTTAGAAAACGCTACCATAGAAGGTGTGGTTCTTCCACCTTCAGAATTTGTGATTACTTGTGGAGTGCTTCCCTCCATTACTGAAACAACGGAATTGGTCGTTCCAAGGTCAATACCTATTATTTTTCCCATATCTTATAACTCCTTATTAATTATTAATTTTGACATGTTTATTTTTTTCTTTTGCGACATTATGGCTTATTACTACCGACAATAAGTCCTTTTTGTGTTAAGTTTTTGTTATAATAGTTATGCTAAAATTCCATGCCAAAAAAATATAATTATTATTACTATAAGTTATTGAAAATTGTTATTTTGCATAAGTTATTAATATTTATAATATTCTTTTTACATGTTAGAACAGATATTTGATAGTTCAAACGACATAGTAATAATTTTGGATGAATCCAATCTTATTAGCTATGCAAATACTAGTTTTTGTCAATTAATTGGTGAAAACTGCGACTCCCTTGTAAATAAAAATTTTGATAACTATATATCAGAGCATGATTTAAATAAAGCTGATTCTATTAGTGCTTCTATAATTTCTTCATTACAAAGCAATAAACTTCAATCAATAATTTTACTAACAAAAAGTGGGAAAAGGGTTCTTGTAGAGTGGTCTTTTAACACATACAACAAAAGCATTCTTGCTATTGGAAGAGTGTTCAAAAATAGTATAATATCTGATTCTGGGGTTTATAATAAAATTAAAGACGGCCTTGTAGTTCACGATAAGAATGGTGCCATAATTGAATTTAATCAATCTGCTTTAGATATACTTGGCGTTACAAGCGATCAACTATTAGGGAATACATCATTTGATCCTAGATGGGGTTTGAAAAACTCAGAAGGAGAAGATTTACCTCCTGAAAAGTCACCCTCTGTAATCTCTCAAAAAACTGGAAAACCACAAAAAAATGTAATTCTTAGGGTACAAAAATCAAACATTGAACAAACTTGGATTAAAATACAATCAGAACCAATTTTCGAAGGAGATGACACTGAGCCAAGCAAAGTAATTGTAACATTTACAGATATATCAAAAGAAAAATTAAATCAAAATATTATTGATGTAATACTTAGCAGTTTGGAATATTCTACAAGTCAGAATTATCTTGATACTCTTCTTGAAAATGTAGCTAAATTTATCAAAGCTGATCATTGTTTTATAGGTCAATATCTCGGCGATTCAATATCTACAAAAAGTTATTGGAATAATGAAATTAAAGAAAATTTCAACTATGATCTAGAATATACACCTTGTGAAATCTCAGTTGCAGAAAGTATATGCTGTATAAGCAGCGATGTTACAAAAATGTTCCCAAAAGATCAGATGCTTATTGATCTTAATATTGAAAGCTATTTAGGTGCAACACTTAAAAATAATAAAAATGAGACAGTTGGTATATTTGTAGCTCTTTTTGAAAGGGAGTTGGAAAACCCAGATTACAAGATTGATCTAATGAAAATGTTTTCCAATAGAGCTACCCTAGAGCTTGAAAGATTAATATATGAAAAAGAAATAATAGAATCTAAGAACTTCCAGAATACTTTGTATAATAGTATTCCCAATCCAATTTTTGTAAAAGATATCAACCTTAATTACACTGATTGTAATGTAGCATTCAGTGAATATTTTGGTAAAAGTAAAGAAGAAATAATTGGTAAAAATGTTTTTGAACTTTATCCAAAATATCTAGCTGTAGAATACCAAGCCAAAGATAAAGAATTGCTAGAATCATCAAGCGGAAAGCAAAATTATGAATGGTTTATTAAGACTGATAACGGTATTCGAAATGTGATATTTAATAAATCAGTAATTTTAGATGCTAATAATGATGTTACGGGTATTCTTGGTGTAGTTTTAGATATTACAGATTCCAAAGAAAAAAGCAAGAAAATAGAATCGAGTGAACGGCTATTTAGAAGTATGTTTGAAAAAACAGAAGTAGGAATTGCATTAACAAATGAAATGGGAGCAATAAATATTGTAAATGATGCTTTTGCAGAATTTTTAGGATATTCAAACGATGAACTAGTTGGGCTAAATTTTAAAGACTTTACACATAAGGATCATATTGAATATGAATCGCAGTTTATTAATAGATTGCTTAAAGGTGAACCATTTGTTAATTATGATAAACAGTATATCCGAAAGGATAAACAAGTAGTTTGGGGTAACCTTACTCTTTCTAGCCTTTTGGATGAAGATGGTAATATTACAGGTTTTATTGGTAATATTATTGATATTAATAAGACCAAAATAAACGAATTGCTGTTGCAACAAAGCGAGAAGAAATATGGTGCACTATTTGAGAATATTAATGATGGAATTGTAATATTAGAAAATGATGTGTTTATAGATTGCAACTCTAAGGCTATTAAAATACTTAAAGGAGATGATAAAAACCTAATAATAGGTAAAAAACCATCAGATATTTCTCCAAATGAATTTACAAATAAATCTTACCTTGATTTAGTTCAGGCTAATGATAATAAAGAGAATTTGAAAATAGTAAATTGGAAACACACAGCAACAAATGGAACTAATGTAGAATTGGAAATTAGTATTTCAACTTTCGAATTTAATGAACAAAAGTTAGTACTTGCTGTTTGGAGAGATATTACTGATAGAGAAATTCTCGCTAATCGTTTAATTCATAAGAATAAACAATTAGAGCAATATTTTGGGATTTTAGATCAACAATTTATTGTTTCTACTTCTGCTGCAGATGGAACAATAATAGATGTAAACCAGAATTATGAAGATATTAGTGGTTATAGTTACAACGATATTGTTGGAAATAAACATAGAAATGTTAATTCAGGTTTTCATCCATCAGACTTTTGGAAATCACTTTGGGAAAAATTAACACAAGGTAAAATTTGGAGAGGTGAGATAAAAAATAGAAATAGTGATGGTCAATACTACTGGATTGATACTGTAATATATCCACAATTTGATGCTGAAAAAAATATTACTTATTTCTTAGAAATTTCTACTGATATTACTCTTTCCAAAACCTATGAAATAGAATTAGAAAACAAAGTAGAAAAAAGAACTCAAGAATTAGAATTAATAAATGAGGAGAAAGATTTTTTATTATCAATGTTAGGTCACGATTTAAAAAATCCTCTTTCAGCTATTTACCTTCAGCTAAGTGTTATCGAATCGCATGCTAATAAGAAGTCAGATGGAAATTTAGCAATCAAAGCTAGAAACTCTCTGAAAATTGCTAAAGGAATGGATCAACTTATTACAAATATATTAGAGCTTAACGAAGTAGAAAATAGTTCTATCATTATGAATAGCAGTAAAATAAACTTGGTAGATGTGCTTAAAGATTCTATTTCATCGTTTAGACCACTTTTAAAATCTAAAAATCAAACTATAATAAGGAATTTTGAAGACGATGATACCTATGAAATTTATTCTGATCAACAGTATTTAAGACAAATATTAGATAATATCATTTCAAATGCTATTAAATACTCAAATAAAGATAATGAAATAAATATTGATATTTATAACTCCGATTCTGAAATAACATTAAAGATAAAGGATTCTGGGATTGGTATTAAAGAAAATGAGATAGGGAAAATTTTCAAGAAATTTAATAAATTATCTAACAAACCCACCGATGGAGAGAGCTCTACAGGTTTGGGTTTAGCTATTGTAAAACGTTTGTGCGATATTCTAAAATATGAACTAAATGTTGAATCAGAATATGGAGTAGGTACAACTTTTACTATCACATTCCCAGTATAAGAAATTTTAGGAGCTTTATTTAATCACTAGTTTTTATCTTTTAGAATAAACACCTTTAATAGATTTTCTGCTTCTTTATCTGTTCCAAAGTCCTTCGATAAAATATTATGTTGAGTTGTGTTGTGGTTGTTAGAATATCTATCCTCTTCCGATTCTTTCCCAAACATTAAAGTAACAGCATAAACAACAAGAAGAGTGAACTCTAAACCAAGTGAGAAAAATACTAAAGAAGGTTCCGAAGAAGGGATGAACTTTAGCCCACGCAGACCAATTACAATTATAAGCAATGCTGCACCAAAGTAAACTGTTCCTAGTATTACATTTGCATACTTTTTAGTAACATAAAATCTCAAGAAAAAACTAATAGCACTGAATGCTTTTTTAAAAGCAAATTTACCAGAAGAATTTAACCATTGTAATGCTTTTCTGATAGAAATTATATCATCTGGATCAATATTCCAATCTTTTACATAATCATGAATATCTCTTAAATCAGCATTTAAAATCATTTGTTCCACTTTGTTTCGTTGTTCAACAGTATGAACCCCAAACACTTTTAAAGTTATTTTATCCAATTCACTTGTAATTTCTCTTTCTATTTTCTGACGAATTAGAGCAAGGTTTCTAGGCAATACAACGCTAAAAAAGACAGCCGCTATAAGTGAGGGAAGAAAAGCAATAAAAAATAAAGATAATATAGGGTTAATCCAATTTCTAGATTCTTGTGGAGTATCAATATATATATCTATTGCCCAATTAGTATAATAATCTGTAGGCTGAAGTAAGTTTTTAGAATCTAATCTATATGGAATGCTCTCTCCAGAATTATAAACTACACCTTTTAAATATACTTCAAAGAAGTTTTCTGCTTGTGGTAATAAAACTACAAAAAGGGCAATCGCAAAACAGATTATCATTACCCATAGCACTAACTTCTGAATAGAGTTATGTTCCGAAAGGTCGAAGTAATCTAGTTTATGTTTCATAATTGCTGACTCCTGTCATGTATTTTTTTGATAGTAGAATCGCAAAGCTCTTTGTTAAAATAATATTTTGTAATATAATTAGAATTATCGGATAAAATAAAGTTTGGTTCCAATTCATTAATATAACTAGAATTGTGTAAACCAACAACTATCAAGATAGAATATTTTTCATTAGAACTATTTATTAATGTTCTTGTAATCTCACTATTTTTAAATAATAGAAAAAATGAATTATTAAAATTAAAATATTCTGCATTTATTTTTAGTTTAATTAAGCCAAATATAAATTTCAAATTATTTGTTATTTGGCTTTCTTCAATTTCAAGTATTGAATAGTTTGTATCATAAGTCATAGAAAAAATATTTTTGATTGAATCTTGTTCTATCAATGTCTCATTTAGACTCAAGTCGAATAAACTTTTAATTATTATTGGAATTTGCCCTTGTATAGCTGATTCTAAAGCTGGCGTATATATTATTTCTGTACCGAATTTAGATAATTCTATTAATTGCTTAAAACCAATATTAGGAACAATTTTTGAACCCTCTAATTTTCGAGGATCATATGTGTAAACTCCATCTACATCTTTCCATAGCACTAACTTATTGGCACCTAGTTTAGATGCAAATAATGCAGCAGAATAATCAGAACCATTCCTACCAAATAAGCGGTATTTATCATTTTCTGAGTAGACAAAACCTTGGGTAATAATAACATTATTAGATTGAAAGTACTCGCTGATTAAATCTGACTCTATTATATAATCGGAATTTGTTTTTTTAAGGATTTCTGTTGCAATTGCTATATCAGATTTAATTCCACATTTAGATAATAGTTCTTTTAGAAGTAGAGAACTATAGTATTCCCCTCTTGATATTATTTTACATCTTGAGTGTTCAGATTGAACTTTAAGTAGTTTAGATGATTCTATTAAAGAGATTAGATCTTTTTCTATTTTGTCATAATCAAGAAAATAGTCAATCCAATATTTTTTATGAATAGAGATTACATCATTTTTAAAAGAAATTGCTCTTTCGTAATTTCCATATTTAATAGCCTCTGCAATACCTATAAGCTTATCGGTTACTCCTTTTAGGGCAGATATTACAAAAAGATATTTAGTATTAAGATTTAATTTTATAAAAATATCTTTAAGTGAATTTGGAGAAGTAAGACCTGAGCCCCCAAATTTATAAACTACAAAATCAACTGATTTCAAGTTATTCCTTTGCAGCTAATTTTACTTTCAAACTAATTGGTTCATCTTTATTATCTCTTAAAACTTTAACAACAACAATATCGCCAGGGTTTTTGTCCCAATAAGAGTACATAAAATCATATATATCTACAATTTTATCGCCATCAACTTCTATTAATATATCGCCACCTTTCAAACCAGCTAGAGCGGCAGGTCCTTTTGGAGTAACACCATCTATTATAAATCCATGGTCAATATCAGAATAGTTTGGAATCACTCCCATAACAACGCTGGAACCACCTCTTCTTATAGTTTTTGATTTTTCGTTTATCTGTACTTCTTGGAAAGTAAGATTCCCTTTTTTGTCTATAGATTCAAATAAATCAATAGAAAAATTAATTATTGAATCCATACCTTCCCAGTTTATTTTGTCTGGAGTATCTTCGGGAGTATGGTAATCGCTATGTATTCCAGAAAATATTGCTAATACTGGTTTTTTTGCTTTATAAAAAGATGAATGGTCACTTGGGCCCATTCCAGTCTGAATCATGCTTATTTCAAAATTATAATCTTCGGCAGTTTTGTTTATCAAATCATTAAATTCTTCCGCAGTACCCGTACCTAAGATACTTAGTTTTGAATTAGTAAGCCTACCAACCATATCAAAATTAAGATAGCAAAGAACGTTTTCTTTTAAGTCGAAATTATTATTAACATAGTTATCCGAACCAAGCAGTCCCATTTCTTCGGCTGACCAAGCAGCGAATATAACAGAATGTTCTGGTTTGTTATTTTTTAACCTATTTGCAATTTCTATCATTGATGCAACACCCGAAGCATTATCATCAGCACCGGGGTGAATTTTTGGAGGGTTATCTCGGTATCGTGAGCTACCCGAGTTTGAAACTCCTAAATGGTCATAATGTGCTCCCATAAAGATATATTTGTTTGGATTTTTACCTTCCAAAACACCAATTATATTTTTAGTTGGGTATTTAATATCTTCTATATTAATTATTATTGATATTTCTTTATTATCAATAGTAACAGAGGCAGGTTTTTTTGTTTCGTTTATTGAGTTTTCAAGTTTTAGCAAGCCAGCATTTTTAGGAAAATATTTAATAAACTTTTCTCTGCTAACCTGAGCGGCAAGGATTCCAGAATTTGTACTCATTCTATTATTAACATCAAGTTTTTCTAACACATTTGCAGAATCGTCTTGTGATTTGATAAAAATAACAGCCGCTGCGTTATGCTCTTTTGCATTCGAAATTTTGTATCTCATACTAGAATATCTTGCAAATTTGCCTGTTTTTGATTTACCATTTGGGGAGTCAGTCAGAATAACAACAGCTTTTCCAGCGACATCAATATTAGAGTAGTCATCATAAGCAAGGCTTTCCGAACTAATTCCATAACCCACAAAAATCATTTCGCCATTATAGCTACCGTTAGAAGAAAACTGCAATGGAGTCCAATCAACCATATTATTCCAAGTAGCTGTTCTTGGTCTTAATTTTTCTTTTGGTATGCCTGGTCTAGGTATAAATATGTTAAAGCTTAAATTATTTTCACCAGATAATTTTTTACCTGATTTTACAGAAAATTCTTGAAACCAACTATCGTTAATAGGTTTTAATCCAGCTTCCTGGAACTGTTCCTTAATAAACTGAGCTGCTTTATCAATCCCAGTTGTTCCAGGCAATCTTCCACCAAATTCGGTAGATGTTAATTTTTCTAAATTGGCTTTTATGTCATCACTATCAGCAAATAATAAATTGCTGAAAATTAATAATAATATGATATATTTCATTTTGATTTGAATTTTTGAATTTTAAAAAATATATTTACAATATATAGTAAGCACAGGTAAAAAATAATGTATTTAAAATTAACCCTTCTGATTATACTTTTTTCTTTAAGCTCCATAGCAGGTAAATATGAAGAAACATATTCAAAATTAATTAATTTAAACGTAAACTCAATGGAAAGTTATGATGTAAGTGGACTGTTCCATTCCGTTGATGGCATAAATCTATCAGTTTCTAGCGGAGAGATTATATTTTTCCAAAATGTAAATAATAAAACGATTTTTTCTGTCATAATTGGTGATGGCAATATTTCTGTTCCTATCAAAGAACAAGCAGCCCTTGATAATTTTAGAAATCAAACTGAAAAGGAATCTTCCAATTTTGATTTCAGCTCGGCAATGTTAATTGCTGATAAATCATTTCTAAATATGATTAGAAATTCTTTTCAAATGGTTTCAAATGAAAATAGCTACCAATTCCTTGATATATATAAACATCATATTGATTTTTATTTAAATAAAAAATATGAATTAGTTGATAATAAATTATTTAAATTTATTTATGATAAGGAAGTAGGTAATTATTTTTCAGTGAATTTTAAGAATAAATCCGATTCATATTCAGTAATTTATTCAGAATACTCTTCTGATGAAATCACAATATCAAAAAACATAGAGACATTTGGCAATATTGATAGCTACAAAAGATCAATAGTACGTGAAAATTCTTTTAGAGACACTAACTCAAGAAATATATATGATCAATATGATGTTATAGAAGTTGATAGTTTAAAAGCAGATATTAATTTATCTGGAGATGATCTGATCTCCAAAAGTCATGTAACTTTAACCTGTAAAAGACTTAAAGATAAGCAATCTTCTATTAGATTTTCTCTTGCAAAAGAGCTGGTTGTTGACTCAATAAAAATTGGGGATTACAAAATTGAAGATATATATCGGGATAAAGATTTGAGCTTATTGGTGTTTAATCTGCCAGAAGAAGTGAGTGGTGAATTTAGTTTAGATTTTTGGTATAGTGGAGTTATGGTAAAACATTATTTTAATTACGTAATGTATAGCTTTGCTTGGTACCCTAAATATTCTCAATTAAAAAAAATCGATTTTGATATAAATGTAACTCATCCTAATACTTATACAATTGCTGGAACTGGAGAAATCCTTGTAGAAGAAATTGATAATTTTAATGACTTAAGCTCCCTTAAATCTACTGAACCAATTTATTCACCTGTTTTTGAAATTGGTCATTTTACTTTAGATCAAATTGATTTAAGCAATGGGTTTAAAATAAATCTATACCATGATGATGAAGTTGATGTTGATAATCTAAAAGACTACTTTGAACAATCTGTTGCAATTTATTTAGACTTACTAGGTGATATTTCTATTAAAGAGTTTAATATAATGATACCTAAAAATAACCCAGATTTATCTAGGAGTGATTTTAATGTTTCATTTGGAGATGAACTTAATGCAAGAGTTAGTTCAAACAATCTGAATGAAAGAGCTATTTCAGATTTGCAGGACTACGTAAATGGAAATTTTATGGTAATGCCATTAATCAGTTTGGACAGATACCCATTGATTTCGGTTTTGAATAGGTTTAAATCCTTTTGGGTAAGTAACTACTTTTTCAGTGATTCTTACCATGAATCATGGATTCGAGCTGGAATGGTATCGTATATAGATATGATGCTAATGGAGAATTTTCCAAAATTGTTAAGGAGATTAGAAAATCAACAAAGTAGTTTAAAGAATAGCTTTTACAGGTTATATGATCAATATGAACCTGGTCCAATATCAATGAGCAGTTTGATTAGCAAGCCCAATAGAAATTTGTATGGTTATGTAGTACTAAAGGCAATTAAGATATTTCATATGCTAAGAAATTTGTCATACGACTTTGCTAATATGAACGAAGCTCCTTTTAAAAGTATTATAAAATCTCTTTATCAATCTGGAGAATATAATCATTTTAATACCAATGATTTCAAAGAAGTACTCGATTCACATTTTGGGATTGATATGGGTTGGTTTATAAAACAATGGGCAGAAAGTGATTATATACCAAAAATTAATTATGCTATTAAAGAAGAAGAGCAAGCGGGCAAGTATATTGTAAAAATCGCTGCTAACAAACTGGAATGCCCTGATGACTTTATTGTCTCACTACCACTGCTAATAATATTTGAAGATGAAACCTTTTTCAGAACAAATCTAAATATTATTCAAAAAAATAATATAATTGAGCTTCCACCATTCGATAAACAACCTGATAAAATTAAAATAAACGATCAAGATTATCAAATTGGAATTTTTGATGAAGATGATTGGGAAGACATAATTACAAAAACTGGAGATTGATATTTTTCTTGTATTTTTGAAAAATGAAACTTCCACTTATTTTAATATTATTAATTATATCAAGCAATGGGCTTTTAGCAAATAAATCTATTTCAATTAGAAGTGGTATTATAATTTCTAATAATGAATCTCCAAATATTAATAATAATTTGGGCAATTATTATGGCGTTTCATTTGTTAATAAAGATAACGTAACTGAGCCTTATTTTTATGGAATAAGTGTAGAATATGGTCACGACAAATCTGACTATCCATCTTCGTACAAACTTAATTATGGATCAATCGATGGAATAATTGGTTATGAGATTTTTAATTTTAATAGAATAGAACTTGATTTTAAAATTAATCTTGGAGTGTTAACTTTTATTTCAAACTTCGATAAAGATGAATTTATCGTAGAAAATGTATCCTTTCCAAAGATTGATAACAATCAATTAAACGTATCTTTTAAAGCCTCCCCAAGCTTTAATATTACATATAGTATAAAAAAAGAATTATCAATCTCTTTGCAAGTGGGGGTAAACTTTGCTCTTACTGATAATATAAACCCATGGTTAGATGGTACAAACGATTCATATTGGAATTGTGGTCTAAGAGCAAGTTATGTTATTAATAAAAAAGTATTTGATAGCAATTCATTTGAAGGAATTACAAGCAAATAAAAATTATTCTCCATCAAAATCTAACCCAAATATATCTGGTATTCTAAAATTATGAATATCGAAAAGTGAGAATTGCTGCCCAGTAGTAAAGACTATACCGCCAAATTTCATATCATCAAAATTATATGCAAAATCTATTCTGTAAACATTAGTTTTACCGCTAGCCATTTCGTTATGAAAACGAATACCTAGACCTGCTGATTTATACCACCTAGCATTTTCAAAACCAAAATCCTGATCCCATGTTGTACCCATATCATAAAAAGCTGCCCAGCTCACTTTAAAGACCCAAGCTTTCCATCCTGGGAAAAATCTATATTCAAGATTAGACTGAATTCTAGAATCTCCTGCTAACCTATTCAGTTCAAAACCTCTTAACCCATAATCATTATCCAAAACTAGCTGCCTATCCGCTGGCCAATTCCAAGCTGTTTGTTGTCTGAAGCGAGTTGCTATAACTTGCTTAGGACCTAATGTTAAAAACCCTAATATTTTCGAATCTTGAAATGTATATTTTGCAAATCCATCGTCAAAACCAGACCCTCCACCTACTTGAGTGTAAATATACCAATTCGACCCAACCCATGATCTTTCTCCCCTTGCTCCAGCGTACCATACTTTATCACCAGTTGAGTCAATAGGGAAAGTTCTACCTAATATGACCGAGCCATAACCACCAACCATAATATCTTCGTCTTGATAGGTGTTTAATCTATTAGTTTTAAAGTAATCTTCTGATACAGAAGAAAATTCTATTAAGAACTTTCCAGTGTTATCAAAAGCTCTTCTAAATTGTGGTAAACCTCTGTCTGTACTATTTATATCAATATATACGGTTGCAAAAGAACGTAAATCACTTATAAATGCTTTTGAATAATAAGCAGAAATTTTCTGTTCGTGAATGCCCAGTAATTGTTGTGCCTGATTTTGACCATTTAATTGTTCATTATATAAAAAATCGTTTCCAAAAATATTTTTTGTTTTAAATTGCCATGAATAAGCATCTAATAGATTTCTGAAAGGTTTCGATAAACCAAAGATTTGCGTTGTTTTATATTTGTGAGAAATTAATGATAGATTAATATCAAAATTTTGTCTGAAAAACCTAGTCTTATTCAAGAAGACCGAGCCTTGCCACCCAATGTCGTTTTCCGTTCTTTTTAATGCTTGAAGTGATAGGAAATAAGCTCTTCCCGCCAAATTATCATCTTCAAGTTTAAAGCCCGATTCGGTTTGACCTCCACCCGACCCAATTAATAATGCTGGAGTAGTGGACCATTTATCAGTAGTATTTACATATACATCTACTAAGTCGTAGCCAACGGTATCTAATCTGATATCAACATCAGTAAAAATGTTCATCCTTCGAAGATTTCGCTCAGATTCAAGTAGTAAATCTTCATCTACAATATCATTAACACCAAATAGCAATTCTTGTTCAATAATATATGGGCGTGTTGGGAAATGTAAAGAATTGATTATTCTCGACATAAAATTTGAAGTGGAATCAGGAAATACATTACCATTATCAATATAAATTGTTCTGATGTAATTATCTGATTTTGCAATTTGAATTGCACTAAGAAAAATTATTATGAAGACTGTAATTTTCATTATTCAAAAATATAAAAGAAAGTATAATCAATACGTTATTTAATAAAAATTGATATAAAAAAGTAGAATTGCTTTTGGCAATTCTACTTTTGTGGTATAAATGATAGTAAAGGGGCAAAACTTACACTATCAAATTTTAATGAAAAACTTACTTTTTTTTAATGATATAAAAATACAATTCTTATAGTCTTATTGTTAACAGTAAGTGTCTTGATTTGTAAAAAAGTTTCAAGTAACCAATTAGTTTGTAACTTTAATTTGATTAGCGAGTTATTTAGATAAACATAAAAGGAATAGAAAATGAGAAAAATTTTAGGCATAGTAATTATCAGTATAGCTTTATTTGCTTGTAATAAGTTTGATACAGATTTAACAGATGTAAAAAGTGACAATAATAATGAGCAAGTGCAAAGTCGAATATCAATAGGAGACCAATATTTTTATACTGCTAATAACATCGATTATATTATAAACTTTATTGATGTAACAGGTGATTCTAGATGCCCAACTGGGGTAGATTGTTTTTGGCAAGGTGAAGCAATTATTAAATTGTTAGTAAGCGATAGTAATGGAAATTCAGAAGAAACATTATTATCGACTGAAGATCTTGAAAAAGAAATTCTTAGTTTAAAGATGACAATAAAAGAACTTTCTCCTTATCCAGTTTATAAAAAAGAAATAAACAAATCAGACTATGTGTTAGAACTTGAAGTAAAATAAAAACTACCTATCAAGAAGGTACCAAACTTCATTTATATAAAGCAAAAAGTTGAGAGATATCCAAACCTGAAATAGTGGATTCTTTATATTTATATTGCAAATTAGAAACTGCATTTTCCAGCTCTTTAGATTTAATTCCATAATTGATAGAATTATAAGCTTCTAAAAAAGCAGAAAACTCATCGGCAGCTTTTATAAGTGGTCCATCTAATGGGTTATCATTTGTTTTAATATACTCTGTAAAGTCATTATATTTTGCAAATTTTTTGCTTCCAGATTTATATCTAAATTCATCTTGGGTGAAGAACTTAATTTCTTCTACCCAGCTCTTTCTTATGTGAGGATAGATTTCTTTTTCAGCAAGATTGCGTTCAATTTTCTGGATTTCTTCTCTCATGCCAGGAACAGATCTTTTTACTGGTTTTATAATATCCCTTGTAACAACCTCTGGCAAATCATGAAACAGACCACAGAAAAAGTTATTATAAATCCTTTTTTCCGAAGCTCCGCTTATTTCTTTAGTCAAAAAATAAGATACAACTGCTACCATTAAAGAATGACCAAGTACACTTGTTAAAGGTATTCTGGGTAAATGTCCCCATCTAATTTGGTATCTAAGCTCGCCACATAGGTCAACAAAATTTTTAATGTTATGTCGTTTCTTTAATCTTCTTATACCTTCCAAATCACTTAAAGATTCTATTTGATTACCCAGTTGAATTTCTATATCACTTATAGAATAACCATTTGGATTTGCGTGCCTAATTATCTGAAATTCCCAATATGTAGAATATCTATGAGCTCCATCAAGAATTTTTCTGGAAAGTGGATGTAATGAATCTTTATCAAGCAGATATTGTTCAAATTCATCTCGTATTTCTTTTTGAGGTATTTTGTTTTCAACCTCTTTAAAAATCATATAGTTTAGTTTGCTAAGTAAACTTTTATTTTTAGCAATTTCTTCGTAAACAGGAGACTGAATATCAGAAATTACACTTCTACGTAACAGCTCATAAATTCCACCTTTTATAATATCACTCCAACTAAACTCATTCCCTATATCTTCTTCGTAACGGGCAAGAACATAAGCTATCATCATTTTATGAGCGTGCTTATCCATTTGGATTAAGGGTATAGGCCGTAGTTTATCATTCCATCTTTCAACAGAAAATGCCTTAAAAACATGTTCAATCAGCTCTTTGCTTAACATAAATCAATATAATTATTTATTAAAATAAATTTTGGAGTGCTTACTTAGGATAGGATTGTTAAATAAAAAAGGCGAATTAAATTCGCCTTAATATAATTTATGCTTTAGGATTTTTCACCCATGATACGCACCAGCCATTTGACTGTACAGGACCTTTGAACAATTGGCAACCACCACAAGAGCCTTCATCCGATGCTTTGTTGTAAAGTTGGCAATTTTGACACATTTGTCCTTCTTTATCAGAAACTTCTTTGTACTGATAAATAGTATTTCTTTTTTTAACTTCGTCTTCTGCAACTCCAGTTAAATCTGAGCAAGGGTCATTTGAAGCAGCTTCATTTGCAGCCATATCAGATTCAGGCTTTTCAGCTACTTTTTCTTGAACAGCCTCATCAGGCTTTTTTTCTTCGGGCATTGCTTCTGGTTCTGCTTTTTTTGAAGAACCTCCACAAGCAGTAATTACTGCCATACCACTAATAACTGCAACACCACTCACAGCACTTTTTAAAAGGTCTCTTCGAGAAAATATTTTGTTTTGTTCTTCTGACATTGAACACATCTCCTTAATATTTGAAATCTAAGCTTATGTCTGCAGAACTAACACTGTGTGTAATTGCTCCCGATGACACTGCATTAATTCCAGTTACAACATAAGAATTTATATTTGATAAATCAATTCCTCCACTTGATTCTACATAAATTTTCTCTCCGTTTGGACTACTCCGTATTAATGAAACTGCTTTTTTAGTGTCATCAGGGCTGAAATTATCCAGTAAGAGTGCATCAACACCTTCGCTCAAAGCTTCTTCAAGTTGACTAAAAGTATCAATTTCAATTTCAATTGGTAAACCGCTTACTTTAGATTTTACTTTCTTTAAAGCATTAGAGATTCCACCACTTGCTGCTATATGGTTATCTTTAATTAGTATTCCAGATGAAAGGTCATATCTATGGTTTGTACCTCCACCAGCAAAAACAGAATATTTTTCAAACATTCGGAGCCCTGGTGTTGTTTTTCTAGTATCAAGTACTTCAACATTAAAAGGCTTCGCTATTTCAACCATCTTGCTAGTATTATATGCTATTCCGCACATTCTTTGCAGTAGATTTAAAAATAGTCTTTCCATTTTAAGTATTGTACTGGTTTTGCCATTTATCTCAGCAATAACAGAACCTACATTTAACTTGTCTCCATCTTTAAAAATTTCGTTAACACTCGTATCTTCTTCAAAAAATAATTTGATTAGCCCAACACCAGCTAAAACAGTGTCAGATTTACAGTATACTTGTGCCTTTGATAGCTCACTACCATCAAAAATACTATCACCCGTAACATCTCCATTTGGAGAATCTTCTTCAATAAAATTTCTTATATGATATTTTGCAGTTTCTTCGTTTATAAAATTGATTTGTTTATATAGCATATTTATATAAAATTTGTTAATTTAATTTCTCAAATTGCAATATACAGTTTAGTCTTAAATTTCAAAAGAGAAGATGAGTAGTGAAATAAGAGAAGCGGAGAGTTGGGTCGAAAAAGGCGATGAAAATGTTAAACACGAAAGCTTTAAAGAAGCTATAGAATGTTACACAAAATCCATTGCTATAAACCCTCAGGCAGCATACGCACACTTCAAGCGTGGGACTACCCTTATGGCTGTAAAGAAATTTAAAGAATCAATTAGAGATTTTACAAATACTATAACATTAAATCCAAATTTTTCATTTGCTCATTTCAAAAGAGGCAGTTCCTATCTCGAAGTTGGAAATTATAATGATGCCTTAAAGGATTTTAATGAAGCAATTGAACAAAACCCAGATTTCTATTTTGCTTTTTACAAAAGAGCATTAGCTAAACAAGGTTTAAAACAATATCAGGAAGCACTCGCTGATTACCAAAGAACACTTGAGCTTAATGAAACCTATACTTTAGCCTTTCAGCAAAGAGGTAATATTCAATTCATGCTCAAAAAATATGATGAGGCAATTAGCGACTATTCTAAAGTAATTCAGCTTACCCCAAAAGATCCAAAATCATATATTTCGAGAGGGATTACCTATGGTAATCAAAAGAAATTTAAAGAAGCGATTAGTGATTATACTAAAGCTGTATCCATTGATCCACAATCATACCTAGCATTTAACTACAGGGGTATGATTTATTCAAAAATGAGAGATTTTGATAAAGCTCTAATCGACTATAATCAAGTAATTAAAATCAAACCTGATCACGAAGAAGCTTATAATAATAGAGGAATAGCACATTTTGCAACCAAAAGATATGAACTTGCAATTGGAGACTATACTAAAGCTATATCTTTTAATAGAAAAAACCCTAATTATTATTATAACAGGGCTAATGCAAATTTTAATACCAAGGACTTTATTGCTGCAATTGCTGATTACACTGAAGCAGTTAATATTGAACCCAAGTTTTTTGCCGCATTTTTTGGTAGAGCAAATGCAAATGCAAATCTGGCAAGACACAAAGAAGCAATTAAAGACTTTTCAAAAGCATTAGCTCAGAATAATAAACTTCTTGGTGCATACATTGGGCGTGGCAACGCATATATGAAAATGCGTTACTACAAAAAAGCCTTAGAAGATTATACTCTAGCAATCGAATTAAATCCAGATTATGCTCAATCATATCTAAACAGAGGGGTAACCTTCAGGCAAATGAAAGAAGATAAAGATGCTGCAGATGATTTTAATGATTATTTGAGATTAAAACCTAATGATGAATCTTCTGATAGAATTAGAAAATGGTTAAATAAAATGGATTTTACGGTTAAGTATTAATAAGCTACTCTGGAACCACCTCTTCCCTCAAAAACAACCACAAATTCAGCTTTTAATCTTTGATCTTTGAATTTATCATTTAGTTCTTCAAAAGTTCCGTAATGATGCGATTCATAGGCATAAGTCAAATTAAAACCAATATACGCATGCCTATTTGGTAAAACTTTACTTGCAGATGCTAAGAAATTTTTGAGCCTGTAAGGGGTTTCTAATAGAATTACAGTTCTAGTTTGGCTACTTAGTTCTTTAAGTTTTCTAATTCTATCCTCTTCGGTTCTACCTAAAAAGCCAGCAAAAAGAAATTCTGAACTATCAAATCCACTGTAAAGCAAAGCTGTTAGCGGTGAACTTGCACCTGGAACAACTTCCATATTATAATTATTTTTTATACATGCTCTTATTAAATCATGCCCTGGATCAGCAATAGCTGGAGTTCCACAATCGCTTATTAATGCTAATTTTTTACCTTCTTTTATTAAATCGATAATATTAATTATATCTTCCAAACCGCTATGTTCGTTATATTTTATCAGCTCTTTGTTTAACTTAATTCCTGCCAAAAGTCTAGCACCTTCTTTGTATTCTTCACAGATTACAAAATCTGACATTCTAATAACATGAATAGCTCTTTGGCTAATATCCTCTGGATTTCCGATAGGAGTTGCTACTACAAACAACTTTCCTTTTATTTCTTCGTTTTCTGACATAGTTAATTGTTTAATTTTGTATTTTTGAACTTTAATTACGAATATAAGAAGATATGGCTAAAAAAGTTAGAAAAGTATCCGTTACTGAAAAAAAGAATTTTAATTCTTCAGTAAAATCAAAAGTTGAGTGGAGTTTTCCACTAACAGCCCAAAATTTTAAAATACTCGCAGTAGGATTAATTGTAATCCTAGCTGGTTACTCTGCAATGTATTTTGGTGGAAAAGGCGATGAATATGCTGTTCCTGATGGGAATTGGAATAGCTTTACAGCAATTGTTCTTGGTCCATTTTTATTGATTCTTGGCTATTGTGTTATTATACCCTACGGAATTTATAAATTCTTTGGTAAGTCACAAGAGCAGCAAGGTTAATAATAATGAAAACTAAAGCAGGATATGCTGTAATTATTGGGAAACCTAACGCTGGAAAATCTACTTTACTTAATGGGCTTTTAGATTATAAACTATCAATAGTGTCTCCCAAACCCCAAACTACTAGGAAAAGAGTACTTGGTATTTATAATAATGATGATACTCAAATAATATTCTTTGATACTCCCGGCTTACTTAAACCAAAATATGAAATGCAAAGATCAATGATGAACTTTGTAAATTCATCTTTGGATGATGCTGACCTTATGGTATATATACAAGACATTGCTAAACTGGAACTTGATAAATTCCCTGATCCTATTAGTAAACAAATTTTTGAGAATTTTAAAAAACCTAAAATTTTAATTCTCAATAAAATTGACCTAAAAAAAGATGTGAAAGAAACTCTCCCATTAATCAAAAAATTCTATGATGAGGGGACTTTTGATCAAATTGTACCAATTTCAGCTAAATCAAAAGAAAATTTAGACAATGTAATAAAAGCTATTAGCCAATACATTCCTGAAAATCCTTTTTATTACGATCCTGAACTTTTGAGTACCGAACCACAAAGATTTTTTGTTTCTGAGCTTATAAGAGAGCAAATCTTTTTTAGCTTTAAAGAAGAAATTCCTTATTCTACGGAAGTATCAATTTTGGAATTTAAAGAACGAGAAAAAGGTAAGTGGTATATCCATGCCGAAATTATCGTTGAAAGAGATAATCAGAAGAAAATACTAATTGGTAAGGGTGGTGCAATGATTAAAAATATTGGACAATACGCTCGAAAAGAAATTGAAGAACTTTTGGGTATGGATGTATATTTAGAAATCTTTGTTAAGGTAAGAAAGGATTGGAGAAATAATAAATCTCACTTAAGATCTTTTGGATATTAACCTAGTAATCTTCATTATGATAAAGTAACATGTTATTATTATAAAACTACTTAATACTAGCGACTCATAAATTGATAATGATTTACTACTTATAAAACTACCCACACCAATCAATGAATTATGTCCATATATAAGTAATAAGTGAGAAATGTAAAACCAAAGTGAATTATTACTTATAAATTTAATATACCTTTTTGATTTTTTTACAAGCCTAGTAAATCCACTCAAGAGAAGAACAATAGCTATTATAACAGTTAAAATAAAAATATATGGCGGTGTTTCATCAAAATAATTAATCCCAATAACTAAAAAAATAAATGATGCTACAATATTTTTAAATCCATCATTTTTCTGCCTGATTAAAATGCCTCCTATTAAACCTGTTAAAAAATATATTGCAAAAGGGAAAATAGGAAATAATGAATTTTCATTTGGGTTAATGAAATTGATAATTAAAGGGTGTATGGTTTCAGGGTGATAATTAAAAAAGGATTGCTCACCAATTCCTATGGCTATTATGAGTACAAGTAGTATTACTTTTATGGCTTCTCTCTTAATATAAGTATAATTATTACTTTGTAAAGGTTTTAAGATAAATGAACTTAATAAAAATAAAAGTGCAAATAAATGTAATATGTCTATTCTGTAAAACTCTTCCCATGATCCATTAAAAATTGGAACATGCATTGCAAATGCTAAAATAGTAATCAAAATCACTTTTTTTAATTTAATAAACAGGGTAGTTTTATGGTAATTATAAGAATATAAAATACCTGAGCTAAGCAAAAATAGTGGTGCTGTTATACCCCTAAAGAAATACCAAAATGTACCTATTTTTGAATTAAAAAAAGAATCGGACGAAATTGTAAATTCGGATATGGTATGCCCAAAAATCATTAGTAAAACTGCAAAAGTTTTAGCTAAATCAATGGAATTAAGCCTTTCAGAATAGGGAAATACTGGCTTCTCCATTATCCTTTGTTTCTTTAACAGAATCATTTTTGACTGGCTTATTGAAATCATTATTGGGATCTATAACACCATCAGCTTTTAACTTCCAAAAGATTTCTGCTGTGCTCTTAATATCAGCAAGTGCATTATGTGAATCTGCAAAGCTCTTTCCGAATAATTTTCTGTAAAGGTCGCCCAAACCTGGATAGCGAAAACCACCTTTGGATGATGGGATCTTCATAAAATCAACAGTAGATTTCATGGTGCAAAACAGTTTTTTTGAGTGTAGATCTGTTTTAATATATTCTCTTAAAAATTCTGCCCCAATTATTTTCTCATCAAAATCAATATTATGAGCAACAATAAATTCAGATTTTTCTATGATAGAATTAAAAACATTTAATACAGCTTTTAGATCATTACCTCTTTCTTTAGCAATCTTGCTAGTAATTTTATGTATTCTGGAAGATTGTTCAGGAATCTCAAAATTTTTAGGGGTGATAATATAATCACCTTGGGTTAATAAATTGCCAAATTTATCATATTCCAACCAAGCAATTTGAACTAACCTTGGCCAGTTTTTCAAATCTTTTAAGGGTGCATTCCATTTTAGTGGAAGCCCTGTTGTTTCTGTATCAACAAATAAATACATTAAATGCTTAAAACCTTTAAGTAAATACTACCTTTATAGCTCTTGCCTTTGGCTCGTTTTTTAACTGGTGGTGGGTATTGCGGGTCAGTTATTTCGTAATGAACATTTGTAAGAGATGCACGAATTCTTTTATCAACAAAATATTTTTTAAACACTTCGCCTCTAGCTTTAGCTATATCAGTATCATTAGGATTTTCTGATTTTGGGTATACTTCGATTTGAAATTTTGCTTTCCTGTATTTTCTCATTATTTTCACTAAATCTAGAAATAAATAATCTATATTAGCTTTTAACTCGCTTTTTCCTTTATCGAATGGAACCACATCTACAAGATATTTAAACCCCACTTGAATTGGTTCAATTACATAATCATGCGAAAATTCTTTGTAGCTATTTGTTAGGGGAACAGTATATTCTTCATCAAGTGAAAAATATCCTTGCTTTTCTATTCTTAAAATATAGGTCTTTCCAGGTGTTAAGTTTGAAATAAAAAATTCTTCTTTAAATTCTAATCTACTTTGAACTTTATTATTTTCATCCATTACAGTAATTTTTGATGAAACAACTTCTTTAGTGCTAACATCAATTATTACACCTCTTAATACTACACTGCTAAATGTAAAATTCTGATGTATACTTTCTGAATCCTCAGAATGTAGATTAAAGGTTATTAAAATTAGACAAAATAGAATTTTCATTACATTTAGACCTTAATTACTTTTAAATATATACTGCCTTTATACCTTTTCCCTTTTGCTCTTTTTTCGACAGGAGGTGGGTTATTAGGGTCTGTAGTATCATAGGCTTTGGTAGTTATCACTGCCCTAGCTTTATTTTTAACAAAGTAATTTTTTAGTGCCTCTGCTCTTTTAGTTGTAAAATCAATATTTGCCACTTTATCAACATCTGATTCTGCATAAACTTCAATTTGAAATTCAGATCTTCTATTTTTTCTTAATATTTCTATCATATCATGAAACAAGTAATCAAGACCTTCGCTTAGCTTAGTTTTTCCTCTATCAAAGGGAATTACTTTTACTGGAATATGAACTCCATTTTTCATAGGTTTCAAAGTAAAATCTCTTGATAATTCTTCATATTTATCAGAATTAGGAATAATCAATTCGTAACTTTTAATAAAATATCCCTTCGAATTAATTTCCATTTGATAATTATTACCAGGTTTTAAACCAGTGGCAAAGTATTTTCCAGTGCTTTTAGTTCTATTTATTATCTTACCATTTTTATCTTTTATTGTGATATTTGCCACAATATTTTCACCAGATATTTCATCTGTTGTGATGCCAGTAACAGAAACTACAGTAAGAGTGAACTGCGAATATGCTACTGTTAAAAACACAATAAATATTAAAGCTAGAGACTTTTTCATAAGAAATACCTTTATTTACCTACTCTCATTCCATAATGTGATGCCCATAGGAATTTTTCCCTAAGCAAATCATAATATGAACTATCAAGTGGTTTAATTAATTTAACTTTAGAATCCGATTTTTTGATAATAACTTTATCACCATCGTTTACAACAAAAACATCTTGCCCATCAATAACAAAATTTGATTCACCCGTAGGAGATTCAACTGTTAAGGAAATTTCTGCAGTATCAGGTATTACAAGTGGTCTTAATGTAAGTGTATGAGGAGATATTGGGGTAAGACAAACGACTGGTGTCCCCGGTGTAATAATTGGTCCACCGCAAGAAAGGGAATACGCAGTAGAGCCAGTTGGCGTTGTAATAATCAAACCATCTGCTCTGTAATCTGCAACATGATTATTATTAGAAAATGCTCTAATAGTAATCATCCTAGATGTATTCTTTTTTTCCATTACAAAATCGTTAATAGCGTTATGCGACTTTCCATTAAAAGTACATTCAAGGATTGAACGCTCAACAATTCGGTAATTTCCGTCCATCAAACTTTGTAAAGATTCTTTGAGCTTGATAACGGGATATTCAGCTAAAAACCCAAGCTTGCCTACATTGAATCCCATAATTGGGATACCAGTATCCATCATTAGTTTAGATGCAAAAAGCATAGTCCCATCACCACCAAACGATAACACAACATCTGCTTTTTTCTCAAAATCATTTTCACTACATTGCTTTAAAAATGGAAATTCACTTTGTCTTAACTCTTCGCAAAGAGTATCAGCACCAAAAACTTCGGCTCCTAATTCATCCAAAATTTTAATTGCCATACTAGCATATTCTAGTGCTTCCGGCTTAGCTGGATGTATATATATTGCAACTGTTTTCATGTTAATCTTTAAAATATCTGATTTCTTTTTCGTAAAACACTCTATCCCATAAGCCAAAATAAAAGCCTAGGTAAAAGTTATTAATTTTAGTATAATTTTCTAATAATCCACCAACTTCAGAATTTCTTAATCCGCCAAGACCCCCAATTGGATTTCCATTAGCGTATCCAAACTGAATACCAAATTGATGATTCCTGAAATCTGGCAGAACAATACTTATTCTAGCACCAAGATGAATAAAGGTAGATGGGAAGTAATTATATTCAATAAATGGGTCGATAGATAATTCGTCTTTTATAAGTGGTTGCCAGTATCCCAACCTAATTGGTAATATTCCAACCCCACCTTCAATTCCACCTGCATAAAAAATATTTAATAGTGATGTACCAGCCCAAATTCTATTATTTAAGATTGGTAAACCAACACTTGTATTTATTAACCTTACAGCTAAACCAGTTACAAGTTGGTTATCGGTGGTTCCACTATTTAAATCATCATCACTTAAAAATATTGATTTATCAGTAAAGGCATTTATACCTGCTAATTGTACCAAGCCAATATCCCAAGCAGAGTGCTTCATTTCTTTAAATTCTTGTTTTGTTTCTTCAACTGTATTCAAAAAATCTAAAAGAGAAACTCCTAAGCCGCCGTATAATATTACGGGAGAAGTTGAGTTTTTAATTTGGACTCCATTATCATCTTGGAGGTATTCATTTCCAACAATTAGAGGGTTATATTGACCATTATAACCTGCGGCAATCCCAAGGTAGGCCCTTGCATTAAATCCCCCAATCGAACCAATATCATAAGAGCCAGCAATGTTTAGATACCCTGATCCACCCAATCCATAACCTAAAGTTTCACTTAATAAACCTAACCACCCAACACCAATATGAAGAGTTGCAACATTGTAAGGGATATCATCGGATAAGAACCATCTTTTCCTAACATAAAAGGGTAAAACTCCCATCAAACTCTCTTCAGCTCTTGCATCTGGCATAATCATTTCAAATCCATGAAGTCCCCAAGTCCAGTTTTCAGCATCGTTAAACCATCTAAGTCTTTTTTCAATTATACCAACTCTGTAAAGGCCACCTCCAAACAATGGACCATTTTTCCCTCTAAATTCAATATTAATTGATGGATCAATATGAACTCCAACAGGACCACCAGATATTGAATTTTCAGAATTACCATTAGTAATTAAACCAGCAGATTCAAATAAGCCAAGTCTTATAAAATTCGGATAGCTTCTTTTTATAACTGAATCTGATGATGTAACATACCTCTCAGTTAATATTTCACGATCAGATGGAAGTAATACACCCCTATCTGTATTTTTAGTCGACGATTCGTTAAAATTAACATAAGTTGTATCTTGTGTTGTAACTACAAAAACATCTTTTTCTTTTCTGTCGATGTCAAAAAAAGTTCCACAAGAGCTAAGTAAAGCTATTAAGATAATTGATATTACATATTTCATTTTAAACTAAAATCCAACATTTTTGTATTATTTAGAAATGCTTCAATTCTATCACCTTTTTCTACTTTTGCAACACCTTTTGGTGTTCCAGTAAAGATAATATCACCTGCGTTCAGATAAAACCTATTGCTTAAATAAACCAACAAATCGGGTATACCCCAAATCATATCTTTGGTGTTGCCTTTTTGTTTTGTTTTACCATTTACTTTTAGCTCTAAATCAAAATTTTCTAGAAAATTTAGTTGACTAGAAACATCCGAAATTGGAGCTGACTGATAAAACCCTTTAGCCAATGACCAAGGTTTTCCACCATCTTTAGCAATTTTCTGTAAATCTCTAGCAGTAAAATCAACTCCAATTCCAATACCTTCTATGAAATTGCTTACTTCATTTTTTCGGATTTGATGAACATCTTTTGATACTTGAAAAAATAGTTCTACTTCATGATGCACTTCTTCAGAAAAATTTGGAAGTATCACCTCATTTGGGTTTTGAATTAATGAACTTGAGGGTTTAAAAAAAACTAATGGTTCTGCTTCTACCTTAGAGCCCATTTCTTTTGCATGTTCAGAGTAATTTCTACCAATACAAAATACGTTCGATGATTTTAAAGAATTTATTTTAACATCCGATAAGTTATTGAAACAAATAATATTAATAATACAAAATTAAAAATATTCTTCGATTTCAAAAATTTTGCAAATTAACTACACAAATATAAGCAATTCATTTGCTTTATTGTATCATATTAATTTTATGAAAACAAATGGCATTTTAATTGATAGTATAATTTTTATGAAGCATAACCTAAATTCAATTACTATTTGGATAATATTATCATTTCTGAGTATCAATATAGCCAACTCTCAATCAGTTAGGCTGGTGAGAACTGATGTAGATTCTACAAGGGAAGGATTTGTAACTTCCACCTATATGTTCGGTTTTGATCTTGTAATAGATAATCTTGAAAATTGTAATAATGCTTCTTTCAGATTGAAATTTGATAATGCGAAATATGTAAAGTACTCTGGTGCTGCCATAAGAGATTTTGGTAGTGAGGGTGAGCTTCTAATCTATGAAAATGTAATTTCGGGTGGTGACGAAGTGATTCTTGATATCGGTGTGTTTTCGGGACAGCCTTTACAAGAAAACGAATTCGATAATCCTAATTTAGTAAATCTAGAATTTGTGGTTTTGCCAACTGCACCTGATAATCAATCAGTAAACTTTTCTTTTGAAAATGCTTTTGGGGCATCCTTTGTTGATGGGGTTGGTCAATCAATACCTTTATCTGCTGCACCAGTAAACTATGATATTCATGGTTTTGTGCAAGTTTGGCCAGGCGATTCTGATAGAGATGGTGATGTAGATAATATCGACTGGACTGTCGTTTACGAAAACTTAAAATTTAAAGAAAGATTCCCAGGTTTTAGAAGTTTCAAGAGACAAAATCCTAGCACACTTTGGAAAGCACAAAGAGCATTAGTATGGGATATGGAAGATGCCACTTATTCAGATTGTGACGGTGATGGCGAAATATCAGCAACTGACTTTTTTGTTGTTTATCTGAACTTAACCGAAGATGGTGGATCTGTTAAATCTCCATCATATAATAGCGATGAATCTCATATTGGTAAAACCCATAATGACCTTCAAAATCAAAATGAAATCAAGATTCCTATTTATGCTAGCCATTCTAGCGATTATTACGCATCAATAGCTTCAGTCAGTATTGATAACAAAAAAATTGATAATCTTTTGAGGGTGGAAAAAGGAGAACTTTTTAATAGTAACTCAAATTTAATGTACGATATTAAATCACAATCAGTTGAATTCACAATCGGTGATTTCGATAAAAGTTTTTCAGTAAAAGAAAATGGAATAATAGCATACCTTGTTTTCTCCGATAATTCAGATGTCACTACAAGTGATATAGAAATTAATACTCTCAAAGGTGTTACTAGAAATCGTAAACTAGTTGATTTAACCCTTGTTAATTCATTAAACGAAGCTAAAGAAAATTCAATAATTTCTGTAAAAAGCAATTCTGTTGATATTAATTCAGAAGAATTGATTCGATTAGTTTCTATTTTTAACATAAGTGGTCAAAAGCTTTTTGAGGCTGAACCAAATTCAAAACAATTTTCATTTAATAAATCAGAAATTCCACACGGTTTTTTGTTAATTTCAATTGATGGTCAAACATATCCTTTGATTAATAGATGAACAAGATATTTGAAGAAATCTCAAAATTGAGCACAGAACAGATAAATCAAAACACAACTGAGATAGATGTTTTGCCTGTCGAAGATTGCCTAAAATTAATCAATGAAGAAGATAAAGTAGTAGCTTTCAAAGTTGAGACTTTCATTCCTAAAATTAAAATAGCAACTAATTTCGTAATTAATGCTTTTAAAAATGGTGGTAGATTAATTTACATTGGGGCAGGAACTTCTGGACGACTTGGCGTTTTAGACGCTGTTGAATGCCCTCCAACATTTGGTGCTAACCCAGAAATGGTAAAAGGAATTATGGCTGGTGGAAATCAAGCAATGTTCCTTGCACAAGAAGGTGCCGAAGATTCTAAACAGCTTGCAAGAGAAGATCTAATCAACGAAAAAATTAACAAAAATGATGTAGTCTGTGGCTTGGCAGCCTCTGGAAGAACGCCCTATGTTATAGGTGGATTGGATTATGCAAAATCAACCGGATGTAAAACAATTTTAATATCAACTTCCGAAATTTTCGATAAAAATATACAAGCTGATGTTCTAATAAACCCAATTCTTGGGCCCGAAGCTATTATGGGTTCAACAAGAATGAAATCGGGTACTGCTCAGAAAATGATACTAAATATGATAACTACCGTAGCTTTTGTTAAGCTAGGTAAAACTTACAATAATATCATGGTTGACCTGCAAATGACCAATCAAAAATTAAAGGAAAGAGCAAAAAAAACTATTATTACTGTTTGCGAAGTTGATTATCATACAGCTGAACAATTCCTTAAAAAAGCAGATAATCATGTAAAAACTGCTATTATGATGTTATTAGCAAATGTGAGCAAAGAGAAAGCCAAATCAATGCTAGAACTTTCTGATAATAAAATTAAAACCGCCCTACGATCAAACTAAACACAAATTTTCTTCTACCTTGTTTTAGTATTTATTTGATAAATATTTCAATTTATATATTATTTCTTGCTTAATTTTGTATCAAATGAAACTAATTAAGCTAATAAAGACTGCACTTAGTGGTAGTTACGACAAACTAACCGAAGGTTCGATAAACCTTGCAATTGTAATGCTTGCAATTCCAATGATAATCGAAATGATAGGGGAATCAATCTTCGCTGTTGTAGACGCATACTTTGTTGGTCAACTTGGGAGTTATGCCCTATCAACTGTTGGGTTAACAGAAGCAATTCTTTTCTTAATCTACTCAATAGCTATCGGAATAAGTGCTGCAGTAACTGCTATTGTAGCCAGAAGAACTGGTGAAAACAACACTAAGCTAGCTGCTAATGCTACATTTCAAGCAATTTTAATATCCCTAATTCTTTCAATTTTGATAAGTATTGTCGGCTTTTACTTTTCAAAAGACCTGCTATCCTTAATGGGTGGTGACCCTGAAACAATTGAAAAAGGACAGGGATATATGTACGTAATGCTTGTTGGCAACCTCCCCATTTTATTCCTTTTTATGCTAAATGGTGCATTCCGTGGAGCTGGCAATGCAGCCATAGCAATGTATTCATTACTGATCGGAAATATCATAAATATGATATTAGATCCATTCCTGATTTTTGGATGGTGGATCTTCCCTGAGATGGGTATCGAAGGTGCGGCAATGTCCTCTGTAATTGGAAGAGGAGTTGGCGTTCTATTCCAAATTTACTTCCTGCAACGCAAATCTTCTAAAATCAGAATCACTAAGGAAAATTTGGTTGTTAGATATAAAACCATTAGCAACATGCTCCGAATTGCATCTGGTGGTATTTTCCAATATCTAATTTCGTCTGCTTCTTGGATTATATTAACCAGAATTACCTCGGAGCTGGGACAAAGTGCAGTCGCTGCAAATACAATTGTCATGCGAATTGTGATGTTTACTTTATTGCCTAGCTGGGGTGTTGCAAATGCTGCTGCTACTCTAGTTGGTCAAAACTTAGGTGCCAAAAAACCAGATCGTGCCGAAAAATCAGTTTGGCGAGCCGCCCATATTAACGCCATTTATTTACTGGTAATTTGTGCGTCCTATTTAATATTCGCAAATGACTTGGCAAATATTTTCAGTACTGAATTAAGCGTTGTGCAAAGTGCTGGTTCAGGGCTACAGATAATAGCTCTGGGCTATATATTCTATGGCTATGGAATGATTATTAGTCAATCTTTTAATGGTGCTGGCGATACATTTACACCTATGATGTTAAATGTTGTATCATTTATTATGATACAAGCACCAGTAGCTTACCTTTTAGCAATCCCTTGGGGATACGGACAAAATGGAATTTTTATTTCTATTTCCGCTTCCTATTCTTTGATGGCATGCCTTGCTATGATAATATTCAAACTTGGCAAATGGAAAACTAAACAAGTATAAATCTAATTTAAATATCAAGTTCAGGTATATTTTTCGTCAACTTTTTCAAAGAACTGGTAACAGTTGGTAACACTTTTTCGATTTTTTCAAGTCCTCACCCTTTAGGGGGAGGATTTAGGTGGGGGCTAACCCTACTAAGTTGAAACCTCGCTTTGTTTCATTTTTTCTAAATTAATATATGAAATTTTATTAAGGTTGTACTGATAAGTAAGTGTGTTTTCTACAAAGTAAGTTTCAGAAACAAAAAAATAAAGGTATTTGTTTAAAGCAATTTTAAATTATGTTGGTTACATCTGGTAACACCTGGTAACACTTTTTCGTTTTTTAAAGTGTCACCACTTCCACTTTTTCACTGGCTCGTCATTCAGAAAGAGGACTTCAGTCCGATTGAAGAATCCAGTATGGTCAATGTTTTCACTGGATTCATCCTTCCGCTTCGCTCCAGTCTTAATGACGAGCACACCTTGCAGAATGTTTCTACCGCTGTATTCGTTGATTCTTTTTTGGACGAAAGTTACCAATCCAAAAACAAAATACAAGAAAATGGTTTATCCATATTTTGTAAATGGTTTATAAAATATAGCGAGTGCTGTTTAAATTTTCATTAAATTAGCTTGTGCGTATAGTTACAAATGCAGTATTCAATAGTTAAAGTATTTATATATATATGCACTTACTAAAAACACTATATAATTTATATAAGCAATGTAAATATATGTAATGTTTGAGATTCAAACGACCAGTCGTTTATCTTAGCATTTTCGGTTTTGCCACTAATATATTTTAATGCTAAAAAAATTGTAGCTTATCCATTGTTGACTATCTGCAAAAGTAATTTGACTTTATTTTTTCAAAAAGAATAAATTTGTGGGTTAATGAATTCGTATTTTATGAAAAACCAAAAAAGACCATAGAAAATAATAATGAACGGACAAAAAACAATAGATTTAATTGGTTTAAACAAAGCCATTTCTACTACTTCGAAAAGCAAAAAGCTGTCCGAAAGTAAATCTATTGTCTTGAACCAAGCAAAAGAGTTTGGCATAGATGCAGTTTATTTTAATACCGATGAAAACGACAATAGCTTTCCTGCTATATTTTTAAAAAAAATAAACTCATTCGATACAGGTTCATTAAAAGAAATTGCAAACACTCACAAAAAAGCTTGGAACTTCAAAAAAGTACTATTTCTATACGTTTATTCTGAAACAGAAATTCGTATTTATAACTGTTCTGAAAAACCTATTATCATCACTAAAGATGATTTTGATTATAATATTGAACTGCAAAAAATTGAAATAAAATCTTATACTTATTCTGACAAAGAACAAATTCAAGAGCTTAATCGACTTTTTTCAACTATTGCCATTGATACGGGAATTATCTGGACTTTGGAAGAAGCTCAATTTATCAGAGATAAAATAAATTTACAACGTAGAGTAGACAAGTATTTAGTAGATAGTTTAGTTAACACAGCTAATCAACTTCAAAATCAAGGTCTTGACATTAATTTTATCAACAAGATCATTCTTCGTTCTTTGTTTCTTTTATATCTGCAAGATAGAGGAGCCACAGATAAGATATTTTATTCTAAAATAAGAAAAGGAGCAAAATCTTACTTTGACATTCTAAATGATGTAAAATCAACTTATGATTTATTCGATAAATTAGAGGAACATTTCAATGGTAACGTGTTCACTTTAGAAGATGGAGAAAACATATCTACCAATCAACTTCAATTAATTAAAAAATGTTTTATTAGTGGTAATGAAAACACATCACAAATAAACTTATTTGAGGATTGGAGACTATTTGATTTTAGCATTATACAAATAGAATTGTTAAGTGAAATCTATGAAAACTTTTTATTTAAAACTGACCCTGAATTAAAGAAAAAAACAGGAACATATTACACACCACCTTCTTTGGTTGAATTTATTTTAAATGAAAAATTACCTGTTAATAATAGTGAAACAAACTATAATATTAAGATTTTAGACCCATCCTGTGGTTCTGGAATTTTTTTAGTAGAATGCTTTAAACGATTAGTAAAGCGTTATGAGAATTCCCATAATGAAAAACTAACCGACTTTAATAAATTAAAAAAACTACTTACAGATAATATTTTTGGAATTGAATTACATCCACAAGCAATTAAAGTTGCTGCTTTTAGTTTATACTTAGCTTTAGTTGATAATCTGAACCCTAAAAATATTTGGCAAAATAAAAATCATAGCTTACCCAACCTAATCAACAACCCAAATGATAAAACTTTAAAAAAACAAGGAGCAAATTTATTTTGCAGAGATACCATTGAGACAAATAAAGAAGTAGAAAATATAGAATTTAATCTTGTAGTCGGAAACCCACCGTTTGGTAATACTGGTTTACTTGAATCTGTAAAAAATTATAACAAACAATTTGATTTTGCTAAACAAATGGTTTTACCATTTTTACATAAATCCACAAAGTTTGCACCCAATGGAGAAATAGCTCTAATATTTAATACCAAGGTTTTAACTAATACAGGAGGTACTTATCAGAATTTTAGAGAATGGTTATTTAACGAAAACTATGTAGAAAAAATATATAATTTTTCGATACTTCGTAATGCAAAGAAAAATTTTGGAGGTCAATTATTTGGAGATGCAACTGGTCCTATAAGCATTGTATTTTATCAAAAAGAGCAACCAAAGACAATCTCAAATACAATCACATATTATTCACCTAAAACTTATATTAAATCAAATATAATTGAAGGTTTAATTATAGATTCCACAGATTTAAAATATTTACCAAGAGAGGAAAGCCAAAAACCTGACACCAAAATCTGGAAGGTTGCAATGTGGGGCGGAATGAATGATTGGGAATTAATCCAAAAACTAAATAAACAAAATGAATGCTTTAAAAGCTATTTGAGTAAAAACAATATTGAGTATGGTTCTGGTTTACACCCAAAAGAAAAAGAAGAAAACAAAATTTTAGTTGACGGTAAGCACATTGGTACATCTAAAATTAATAAATATTACACAAATAAGAATAAGAGCCAAGATATAAGCGGAGAGTTCAGGAAAAATAACACAAAATTATTCGAACAGCCTCTCGCTGTAATTAAAGAAGGTATTACAAATAAGAATATCCTATCGAGTTACTTTGACTATAATATCTTTTATAATAAAGCTGTATATGGTTTTTCTTCTAAAGATGCTGATAAATTAAAATCAATCGTAATTACGTTTAACTCACATTTAGCAACCTACTTCTTTTTCCTTACTTCATCTTCTTGGGGTCTAGAAAGAGATAGAATTGTTTTAACTGAATACCTAAATTTCCCTTATCAAGAATTAGATTTAAAAAAAATTAAAGAACAGAAATTCTCGAAATTAAATTTTGAGGAAAACGATACTTTATTTAGTCAAGATGAAATAACTTTTGAAACAAATAAATGGAATTCAGAAATTAAAAATATATATTATCTTTCATCAAATGATTTAATTTCTATTTCAGATACAATCCAAATTTCGGTTGATTTATTTCATAATCAAGAAAAATCAAAAGCATTATTCCCCGCACTTCAAGAGCAAGTAAAAATTTTTAGCACATTAATTTCTAATGAATTAAATAATTTTCTTGACGGACAAGATTTATTTGCAAATGCTACAGTTTTTAATTCTATCAATAGATTTAGTCCTTTAATGATGATTAAAATTTCTTTTAATGAAAAGAAAAACGAAACTTTTCAATCAGAAGATTTTATTGATGATGAATTAAAAAAACTCGATAAACACTTATGGGAAGAAAAAGCCACCAATATCTATTTTAGAAAAAAACTTAATTATAAATCAGGGAATAATATTTATATTATTAGACCAAATCAAAGAAGATTCTGGTCGCAATCAATGGCATTAGAATATGCTTCTGAGTTAATTCTTGAAATTTTAAACGAGAATTAAATATGGCATTAAATACGAATATTCACGAAAAATTCAAAAAGGCATTTGAGGATAAATGTTTTATTTTAATGGCTGAAGCTTATCATTCTTCAATAAATGAGAAAATTATAAAATTAAATATGGACGAGAATGATATCTCACAAGTATTATTTGAAAAATTAGACAGTAACCCTAAAAGACTTGAGTTTAGCATATTTGCAACCAGAGAAGAACATTTATCAGAAGATATAGAGAAAAAGAAAGGTTTTGCAGATAAACTACCACGTGTAGATTTGAAAATGTCTAGTATAATTTCAAAACTAGAATTGAAGTATTTTTTTGAAGCAAAAAACTTAAAAGAAAAAAGTTCTGCACTCAAACGGAGATACATTGCTACAGGTATTAATAACTTTACTACTAAAAAATACGAAAATGGAAGTTTAGTTGGGTATTTATTAGAAGGAGATTTAAACAAGACTATTCAAGGAATTAACTCCCTTCTAATAAAAAAAGATAATAGAAGTACCGAAACTTTGATTTCTAAAAAAAATCATCTACATAAAGATTATTTTGAATCTGAACATATTGAAATAGGAATCTTAAAACATTTGATATTTGACTTTACCAATATATCTAATTAATATAAGTTTTTACAACCATTAACATTTCCAAGTTGCACAAACATACGTTGTATTGTTTTCAATACAGAAACAATTCAAAATCCAACTAGAATAATTTATTTTTCTTCTGAACTACCATCAGAATATTTTGCGAATCTTCCTTTTTCTTTAGCATGAACATAGTCGCTTCTGTCAAATGGCCAACCACCAAATTCAGTTTGCTGGTATTCTAAAATTGCTTCCTTTATTTCTCCAACAGTATTCATTACAAAAGGCCCTTGTTGTGCAACTGGCTCGTTTATTGGTTTTGACTGGAGAAGCAAAATAGAAGTAGGCTTCTCACCATTTTTTATAACTATATCATCGTTTGAATTTAGTTCTACTCTACAATTATTATTGATTTTTTCATTATTGATGGTAATCGATTCGCCCCTATAAAAATATAAATTCCTATTAAATTCTTCAAGGTTTACTCTTGGAATTGAAATTTCCGATCCAGATTCCATTAGTATATTTAATATGGAAAGTTGGTTGTTACTATCTGCAGCCCAAGAATTTTCTGGTGGTGCTACCGCTTTTTTATTGTCGAAGCTACCAGCGATTAATTCGACAATTGCTTTTTTTCCAGCTTCATTTCTTACTTCAATTTTAGGAATATCCTCGGCCCAGAGCATTTTATAATCAGGTTTCACAAATTTATTTTTCTTAGGAAGATTTAACCATATTTGAAAAAGCTCAGTTCGGTTAGGTTTGTCGGAATGAACAAGCGGAAACATTTCTGCATGATTTAAACCTTTTCCTGCAGTCATCCATTGCACGTCGCCATTGCCATACCTGCCTAATCCACCATGAGAATCGCTATGATCTACAAAGCCATCACGAACAATTGTTATAGTTTCAAAGCCCCTGTGTGGATGCTGCGGAAATCCAGGTACTGGATTTCCATGATACATTCTGAATCCATCTTTTAGTTGAAAATCGTTACCAAGGTATCGCCCTTGAAGGTTTTCAGGGTTTATTCCCATTTGATCATTTCCTTCAGGATAAAAATCTTCGTGATGTACACAAAACAAAAAAGGATCCGCTGTTTGCCACTGAAAGCCAAGTGGCGTAATATTTTTAATAGGATTATTCATATTGATTAAAACGAATTAAATCTATGTATTATTTGAATTCCTACTAAAAGTAAATATTTAATTATGAATGTTTCTGTAAAAGATTAACCCCTAGAATATGTTGCTTTTTATAAAATGTATATATTTGTGCTATGGATATTAACAGAAAAAATCACTGGGAAACAGTTTACCAAACTAAGAATAAAGACGAAGTAAGCTGGACTCAGAAAAAACCAATAATTTCACTTGAGTTTATATCTGATTTAAAAATTGATAAATCTGCTGAAATTATCGATATTGGTGGAGGAGATAGTAATTTGGTTGATTATCTAATTGACGAAGGCTATCAAAATATTACCGTTTTAGATATTTCAGAAAAAGCATTAGAAAAGTCTAAAATCCGGTTAGGAGAAAAGGCAAAAGCTGTAACTTGGATCGTTAGTGATATTCTAGATTTTAAACCTAAAAAAAAGTATGATTTATGGCACGATAGAGCCGCATTTCACTTTTTAACCAATAAAACAGAAATTGAACACTATGTAAATACAGTCTTAGAGTTTGTGAACGGATCTTTAATTATGGGCACTTTTTCTGATGAAGGGCCTCTTAAATGCAGTGGTTTAGAAATTTCTCAGTATAGTGAACCAAAATTGAGTAAACTATTTAATGATAATTTTAAAAAAATTAAGTGCGTAAAATCAGATCACACAACGCCATTCAATACCACTCAGAATTTTCTATTTTGTAGCTTTGTAAAAATAGATTAATAGTTTATTTTATTATTAATTTTTCTCTATAATAGATATTTTTATTTTGAATTTCTATCAAATAAAAACCAGAATATATTTTGGATATATCCAAGCTTGTTTTGTTTATATTTTTTAGGTCTATTAAAGTATTTCCATTAATATCAATTAATTTTAAATTAATATTATATTTAGAATTAATATTTAGAATATTATCTGCAGGGTTTGGATATATGTTTATATATTCGGGTAAATCCATTACAGAAAAATAATTAATAAATATTGTATTCGAAATTTCTGATTTACATCCAAACATATCTAATGTATATGCAGAATAGTTCCCATTTTCTGATGGAGTGTACTCCAATGCTGGGCTTTCATTTAATAGAACTGAATTATTTAGCAAAAAATATGCTGGTTTGCTTGATGAAATTATTCCTTTAATTAAATCTAGCTGGACCTCATCAGTATTTTCAGCTATCAAAAAAGTACTGCTATTATATCCCTTGCATCCATTATTTCCAACTTGACCGCTAACTGTAATTTCACCTACTCCAATTTTAGTAAACCTAAACTCAACCTTATTACCATCTATCTTATCTATTATTCCGTTTTCAATATTTGCTTGCAATTGCAAACCAGGGATTGTTTCAAACTCCAAAACACTGGTTTGGTCAATACAATAATTGATAGTTGAAGAGCTGATTTTAAGTTCGGGTATTGCAAGTACATCTATTTCTATATTTTCAGTTTGAGTAGTTGAAGTATTGTTATTTATTTGTGTTAAATATAGAGTCGATTTTCCAGCTTCGTTCCAAAAAATAGTAACGGAATTTTCAGTTTGATTTAAAATTTCTCCGCCTTCAATCTCCCAATTATTATTTAAAAAAGTAGCTGAGGAAGTCGAAAATTCGGTAGAATCTCCAATGCAAATAAAATTGATTTCGGGAGATATAGATATTTCTATGTTATCAGAAAGTACTATATTAATATCATCAGCAGACTTGCAACCAAAGCTATTTTCTACAAATACCTTTAGCTCTCCAACCGATTCATTACCCCATTTTACAGTAATTTCGGCATCATTATTTGTAACTATTTCTCCGCCTTCTATTTCCCAATTATAAGATGAATAAATATCTGATATTTTATAATTTTCTGTGCAATTTTTACATGTTTTTTCAGGCCCTAATATTTTAGGAATTATATTTTCATAATAGTTTATTGAAATTGTCTCTTCTACTACACAGCCTGTTCCTTTTTCATAGACGGTAACCTCTATTCTTGGGTTATCACCATCTAACCGAACATCAAGATTATCAGATAATTTTAAATCACCAGAAATCAACTTGGCATCAAATAGCTTCCATTCCAAAGTGAAGTTACTTCTTGGAATATCATATTGCAATTGATAATTAACGGTATCATATCTGCACACATCATCGTTTGGAGTAATGCTAATTATTGGTGTATCTATTAGCTCTATATCAAATTCTATTTCACTAATACAACCGAAACAATTTTGGATTAATTTATATGTATAAGTGCCAGAGTTATTATGGTTAATATTTATTCGATTTACGTTTTCAATTCTATTTCCATTAGGCAGAATCCATTCATAAGTAGATCCATTAATAGTATTGGCATTAAGATAATAATCTTTATTAACGCAATATCTATCCAATAAACCAGATATCTTTACTGGAGCAAGAATTGTGATACTCTCTGTTGAATTTGATTCTGCTTTTGGGTTATCGCTCACTATTTTGATTTTATAAAGTGAGCTAGTGCTTAAAGTGTTTGAAATATTAAAATCAAATAGATTAGTTATATCAGAAGAAAACTCACCCTCTTTTAATAATTGACTATTTTGAAAGTTCCCATTTTTATCAGATAATTCTAACCTTAAATTTACTTTGTTTGGAAAGTCGCCTACTAAATCAAATTCTACCGAGTATGATTCGCCACCACAATATAATTCTTGAAAATTTGCATTAATTTTTGGAGTTATTTGGTCTTTTAAGAAAATGAAAATACCATCATCGGATCCACTATTAAAATTTTGATAACCATTATCAGCAATATCGCTTGAACTATTGCTATATCCAGCAACAAAAATTGTATCTGAATCTATTCTTATTGAGCGTGCAAAATCACTTTCGCTACCTCCATAATAAGATCCATATTCTATAGTTCCATCAAGATTATATTTTGCAAAACTTGCATCAAATTGTGCTTTTCTAAATTCCTGATAAGCATTAAAAGAAATATTATTATCGCTTCGGGTGTACCCACATACATATAAAGCATCGTCGGAAAGATAAGCAGAAGATATATCATCATTTTGAGATCCACCAAAATAACTTGATAGCTTAAAGTTTCCATCATCGTCAAATAAAGCAAAATAGCCGTCGTAAGAACCACCATGAGATGTTTGATTACCACCTATTGCTATATTATTACTTTGTGATGAACCAGCTAATACTACATTTCCATTATGATAGTTGACTGAGTTTGCTGTTTCGTCTTTTGTTCCACCAAAATAACTTGCCCAAGTTAAATCTCCACTCGCATCAAACTTTGAGATAAAAGCATCAAATGCTCCTGTATAATTATTTTTATATCCATTTAATGCTATATTGCTCGAACTTTGTGTTGTTCCACAAACATATATATTGCCATTTTCATCTAGATCTATTGAATTGATATAGTCATTTTCAGAACCACCATAATATGATCCCCAACGTCTTTGACCAAGTGGATTGAATTTTACCATAAATCCATCGGAGTTCCCATTTCTTATATTTTGGTATCCATCAAAAGCAATATTATCTTCACTACGAGTGAAGCCAACTGCATACGAATTACCAAAATTATCTAATACTACATCATTCAATTTATCGCTTTCTAAACCACCGTAATAACTTGCCCATTGCCGTTCCCCATCGGTATTAAAGTAAGCAATAAATCCATCTGAACTTCCGCCTCCCAATTCTTCTTGATGGGAACCACTCGTTGCAATATCTTCGTCACTTAATGTTTCGCCAACAATAGCAATATCACCATCAGGAGAAACTCCAATTCCATACACAATATCAATTTGATCTCCACCATAGTAACTTGCCCATACTCTATTGCCCTCTGGGTTAATTTTTACTAGAAATGCATCATTCAAATTATTTTTAATTGTTTGGTGTCCATTAAATGCAATTTTACCTGCACTTGATGTTATCCCTGTAAGATAATAGTTTCCAGCAGCATCTCTATCCATATCATAAAATCTATCATCATCTAATCCACCGTAATAGCTAGATTCAACTCTTAATACTGGGTCAATAATTATTCTGCTGTTTTTCGGCAAAATGCTTTTTGATACAAAGCCTAATGTATCTCCACTCAAAGAATATTCAAGATCAATTAATGATTTAGTTCCAGAATTTTCATCGATTAAATAAGAAATTGGTCTTTCAGAAATTATATTACCAAGCTTACCCTTAACAAGCAACTCTCCACTATCAGTGATATATGCAGGTTTATTTAATTTGATTTTTAATTTATTTAAATTTTTGTTTGATAGTTCAATATCATATTTAATATTCCCCATAAATTCGAAAAATTTGAAATTAAATCTTTGTAGCCTTGAATCAATTGCTTTCCACTCTACATAATCATAAATTTCTATATTATTAGGGATACCATTTTTATAAAGTTTATCTATTCTTTTTGGAATTGTAGCATTCCAATAAGTAAACTTATTAAAATTTATGCTACCTAAAGTGTTTTCAATAGTCTCTTGTTTATCGAACAGTATTTCAAAATTTATAGATTCATACTCCAAATAATCTTCATTATTTTCATTGAAATTCTTGAATAAGGTGAAGCGAAATTCATCGTCGCTTAGATCAAAAATATAATTATCTAAAACTGAACGAACCATGACATCGGAATTACTTCCATCAAGATAATTAATTTGCTCTCCTATTCTAAATTCAATTGGACTGGATATTAATAAAATAGGTAGAAATACTGCAAGGATTAAATATTTATTCATGTTAACTTTATTTTTATTAATTTGATTGAAAGATAAACACTTTAATCAAAAAAATGTTTCTATTTAAATAGTCGGTAAAATTATGAAAAAATTATACATCTTAGTTTTATTATTCCCAGTCATTTGTTTTACTCAAGCTTACAAAGAAGTAAACGCAACAAGAGTAAATATCAATCCAAATGCTGAAAGTAGTGATATTTACATAACAATAGTATCGCCTTCTTCCTTAACAAATAGCTATACCATGACCTTGCCACCCGATTATGGGACACTAAACCAAGTACTAACTAGCTTAGGTAATGGTAGCCTTACTTGGGCTACTATATCTGGTGGTACAGCTTCTGTTGCTGGAAACAATGGTGAAGTACAGTACAACGATGCAGGCTCTTTTGGAGCATCTTCGAGTTTCTTTTGGGATAACACAAACAGCAGACTTGGAGTTGGTACAAACTCGCCCAGTTATACTTTATCTGTTAATGGAGGAGTTCAGCTTGGTGCAGATGGAAGCGATGGTACATTAGCAATATATTCGGAGCAAGGAGCAACCGATTATATGGTTTCATTCACTCCACCTGCAAATATGGAAACAAGTACTTCTTACACTTGGCCACCTGGCGATGGTACATCTGGTCAGATTTTGGTAACTGATGGAAATGGTAACCTATCATGGTATAATTCGGGTATTGTTGATGGTGGTGGATTTTCTTGTGTTGGACAGGGAACTGGTGGTGGTGTTAATAATACAGCCGAAGATTTATCTTTTGTTGGTGGTGGTGTCCAAAACGATGCAACAGGTAATAACAGTTTTATTGGTGGGGGAGAAGATAACGTAACCGACGCAAATAATTCTGCAATTGTAGCAGGAACCAGCAATAATATCTGTACTAATGGAACAAATTCTGTGATAGCAGGGGGAAATAATAATTATATCTGTGCAACCAATTCTGGTATATTTACTGGTACACAAAATTACATTGCCGATGGAAATCAAGAATCTTTTATTGGTTCTGGAATTGATAATTACATTTTTTCTGATTGGGCAGCTATAGTTTCTGGAAATTCTAATACAATAACCGCTCCTGGGGATTATAGTTTTATTGGCGGAGGAGCCGATAATGAAGTTTCAGGACAATACTCTTCGATTGTAGGTGGTTTAAATAATACTAATACTGGCGAATACTCATCTGTATTAGGTGGTCAAGACTGTGATATTAATGGTGACTATTCTATGGCATTTGGTCAAAATGCTGATGCTGGGGGCAATTACTCTGTTGCAATAGGTAGGAATGCAAATGCAGATGATCTTGGCTCATTTGTTTTTACCGATTCAAATACTGGTTCTGTAACATCTGGTGGAGATAATAGGTTTACTGCTCGGTTTTCGGGTGGTTATTACTTTTATACAAACACTGGATCAACTGTTGGAATGTCCCTAACTAATAATTCTTGGAATTCTATTTCTGATAGTACTAAAAAAGAAAGATTTATTTCGTACAATCCGATTAAAGTATTAAATAAAATAGATGAATTAAAAATTAGTTCTTGGAATTATAAAGAGCAAGATATCAAATCGCAAAGGTCTTATGGTCCGATGGCACAAGATTTTAATAGGTTATTTGGCAAGGATAAATTTGGTACAATTGGTACAGATACTACAATTTCGCAAATGAATGTTACAAGCATTGGTATCCTTGGTGTTCAGGGTTTAAAATTAAAGCTTGAAGAAAAAGAAAGTAGAATACAAGATCTTGAAAAAATCAATAAGGAAAACGAAGAAAAACTAAATCAACTACTAAAAATTGTAGATAGATTAGAAAATAAATTAGCGGCTAAAGAATTTAAATCAGAAATTCAGTTGGGGCAAAAATGATTAAAACCCTTTTTATACTGCTATTAGCATATAACTTTTGTTTTGCCCAAGCCATAAAGGAAGTAAATTCTACCAAGCTAAACATAAGTTCATCTAATGATCAAGATGATAATGCTGTAATAGTTTTAAGCCCTAGCTCGCTTACAAGTTCATTAACTTATACTTTACCAACGGGTTCTGGAACAAACTCTCAAATCTTATCAACTGATAATAGTGGTAGTTTTTATTGGCAACAATCACCTAACGGAGGTAGTGATCCTTCATCTCCTATTACAGGTGTCCAATTCAATAATAGCTCAAATTTTGGTGCTTCTAATAGTTTTACATGGGATAATACAAATTCCAGATTAAACTTAGGATCTACAACAACATATACAGTAAATGTGATTGACAACATGATAAGTGGCGGGCAAGGCTCCGATGGTCTAATTGTTTGGCAAAAAGGATCTTACTTTATTTCTTTTAGAGCGAACACATCTACAACGGCATCAACAACTTTTAGCCTCCCTGCCAAATTTGGTACAGGAAATTTGAATGCTTTATTTACTAATTCATCAGCCTCGTTAAGTTGGGGTGGAAAAATTACTTATGGTCCTACAGGATCTGGAGCAACAATCACTCACCAAGATAATAGTATAAATGGATATATCGCTGGTGGGGATGATAATGATATTACAAATCCATCTGATAATACAGTTATATATGGTGGTATTAGTAACCTAATTAGTAACGGACAAAGTGATAATGCTGCTATTATTTCAGGTAATGATAATCAAATTGATAATAGTTCTATAAATAGAGTTTTATTAGGTGGTACTTCTAATATAATGAGTGGTGGGGCTAGCGATAATGGTGGTCTTTTTGTAGGAGAAGATAATGAGTTAGGTAACCAACAAACTAATACAGCAATTTTTTCTGGTTTTTCAAATATTGTATCAGGTAGCAGTCCGAGTGTTGCTATCGCAGCAGGAAATGATAATCAAATAGATGGAAGTGAATATTCTGTTATACTAGGTGGTAATCTATCTTATATAGAATCTTCAAATTCCTCTATAATTTGCGGTGCTAATCATCTTGTAAATGGAGACTATTCAACTATTTTATTTGGTGAAAACATTGAAACCGACGGCAACAAAGATTTTAAGTTTGCAGGTGGACGAGACGTATTTGTTGGGAATGATTTATATCAGGTTTTATTGGGAAGGAATTTAACATCTGGGAATAAATCTAGTTGGATATTTGGAGATGCGGGGACTACTATACTTTCTTCCACAAATGATAATAGATGGTCTGCAAGGTTTGATGGTGGTTATTACTTTTATACAAACACAGGAGCAACAGTTGGAATGTCCCTAACTACAAATTCTTGGGTTGCTCTATCGGACAGTACAAAAAAAGAAAGAATTATGGAAATTGATTATTCCAACTTCTATAATAAAATTGATTCTCTTGCAATAATGTCTTGGAATTATAAAGATCAAGATACTAAATCGCAAAGATCTTATGGACCAATGGCTCAAACTTTTTTTAGCCTTTATGGAAATGATAAATACGGTACCCATTCTACTGACACAACTTTGGCAACTTCTGATTATAATGGAGTTTTTATTTCAGCATTAAAAGGGGCTAGTATTCATTCTAAAAGTATAGATGATAAAATAAATTCTACAAAATTAGAATTGATTAATACAAAACAATCAATATCAAAAATTGAAGAACGAATTAAAAAACTTGAAAAACAAATAAAATAAAAATCTATCTAAACTCCCCTTGTTTGGGGAGACCAGATATACTTATGCAATTGTAATTGCATTCTAATTGGCTTGCCACTATCCATTACCCAATTAGAAAATTCTTGTAACTTTGGTCCTTCAAAAACGGGAGAAAAAAGAACAGCAGATACTTTGTCGTAAAGCTTATTTTCATCGCATAATTTTATAGCAAAATCAAAATCTCTTCTGCTAGCGATCACAAATTTCAATTCATCATGCGGGTTCAATAGCTCTAAATTTTTGTAATTATTTTTTTTCTCCATCTTTGAATCTGGACATTTTATATCTAGTATTTTTACAGCTCTTTTATCAACTTTATCGGTTAATACTTGCCCGTTTGTTTCTATAACTACTTCAAAACCTTTTTCACAAGCAATTTTAATAAAATCAAATATATCATCTTGTTCTAGTGGCTCTCCACCTGTTAACATCAAAAATTTAGTTGGATACTTGTTTATTTCATTAAAAATATCTTCACCGCTCATTAAATTATGTACTTCCTTTCGCTCTAGTGCATAGGGTGTATCGCACCAAACACAACGCAAAAGGCATCCTTGAAGCCTAACAAAAGTGCATGCTCTGCCAGCTCTTGTTCCTTCACCTTGAATTGAAAAAAATATTTCGTTAATATTAAAATTTAAATCTTTTGCTATTTTCATACTGCAAAATTATGATTATTTTGTATTTCTAATTATTTTAATAGGAAACATTATGATAAAACATATTGTCATGCTAAAATTTTACGATGGTGTAAAGCTAGATATAATCAAAAAAATTAAGAAGCAAATGGATGAAATGCCTTCAGAAATTTCACAAATAAAGTCATTTGAAACTGGAATAAATATCTCAAAAAGCCATAAAGCATTTGATCTAATTTTAGTTTCTGAATTTGAAAATGATGAAAGTTTACAGGAATATATCGTTCACCCTGTACATCAGAACTTGATAGCAGCTTTAGACCAATACAGAGAAAAATCTCATGTAGTGGATTATCAAATTGAATAAACTATTTACCTAAGCGATGTTTGAAATCTGCAATTGTTTTTTGAAGACCTTCTTTTCTGTTAATTTTTGCTTCCCAATCTAATATTCTCTTAGCTCTATCGGTATTAGGTTGCCTTACTTTGGGATCATCGTTTGGTAAGTCTTTAAACACAATTTCGCAATTAGGATTAATTTGATCTCTTATTTCTTTGGCTAAATCGAGCATTGAAAGTTCATCTGGATTTCCAATATTTACAGGATTTACCTCATCAGAAAGTAATAATCTATAAATACCTTCTGTAAGATCATCAACATAACAAACAGATCTAGTTTGAGAGCCATCTCCATAAACAGTTAAAGGGTTACCCTCTATTGCTTGTTTTATAAAGTTTGGAATAGCACGCCCATCGTTAATTCTCATCCTTGGGCCATAGGTATTAAATATTCTTACAATTCTAGTTTCAACCCCATGATATTTATTGTAAGCCATTGTAATAGCTTCAGAAAACCTTTTGGCTTCATCATAAACGCCACGATCCCCAACTGGGTTTACATTACCCCAATAATCTTCAGTTTGGGGGTGGATAAGTGGATCGCCATAAACTTCGCTAGTACTTGCAATTAAAAATCTAGCATTTTTAGCTTTAGCTAATCCAAGTGCGTTATGCGTGCCTAAAGAGCCAACTTTTAATGTTTGTATAGGAAATTTCAAATAGTCGATTGGTGAGGCTGGAGATGCAAAATGAAGTATGTAATCAAGTTCTCCTGGTACATAGATATATTTGGTAACATCATATTCTATAAATTCAAACGATTTGTTACCCATTAGGTGAGCTATATTCTCGGGACTACCAGTTATAAAATTATCCATACAGATAACTTTATATCCTTTGTCAAGGAATTTTTCGCAAAGATGCGATCCTAAAAAACCTGCTCCACCAGTTACTAATATTGTTTTCATAGTAGTTTTAATCCTCTAAATCGTCGTATCCACGTTTGAACGGTACAAACCAAGTTTCTCTGATACTTACATTAAAATTCATTCTAATAAATGTTTCATTAATTAGCGGTGAAGTATTTTCTCCTCTTGAACCAAAAACTAATGAATAATCGAAATTGGACTTCGCTCCTATTTTAGCAGAAAAGCCTCCAGAAAAATAATATTCGCTAATCTGGTTTCCATTAAATTCGTAGTATAAATTAGTGAGACCAGCACCTAACCTAAAAGTAGTGTTATCTAAAAGCTTTGCACCTAAATTATTATTTCCCTCTCTTACAAATCCTAGTTTAATCCCATTTGAACTTGAGTAATTACTTGGATCATCTATATTAGAACTGTACCCAAAATCAGAAAAGTCTCTTGTCCAAAGGTCTACGCCAAATCTCTTTCTTCCGTATTTATAAGAAACACCTCCACCTAACATTTGTGGTAAATCATAAGAATTAGATTTATCTTCTAGTGAATCAACATTGAAATTTGTTACAAATAATCTTTTCGATTCTAATTGAAAATTAGTGCTAGTTTCTAAAAATCCACCTATTGAAAGATTATCAATAATTTCATAATATATACCTGCTCTAATGTTTGAACCAAATAAAGCATCTGTTCTTCGGTATCCATTGTAAAATCTAAATTGCTCATTAAAAATTGTTTCTCTTTGTTTTTCTATACTTCCAAAAGTATAATTTCCCATAATACCAATTGAAAGACCCTTAATAGGCTCAATTGAAGCACCGACATAAGCCGTATTAAGGCCTCCATCTCCGTTCTGAATTAGCTGACCAGAAACTGATGTACCATCTATACCTTGGCTAAATTCAGAGCTAACTCTAAAACTAACGTCAGAATATTCGTATAATCCCATACTAGCAGCAATTCCTAAGCTACTGTCTATTGAAAACAATAACAAAAAACCATCAATGGAGCTAGTTGTCTGGTAGTTAGTTTGCGAGTTTACATTTGCAAACCCTTGATTAAAGCTATATCCAAATTGTAAAATTGTATTTTCTGCTTTTGACCAAAGTGCTGGATTTCTCAAGTTAATATGATTTTTTGAAGGTATCGCAGCAGAAACACCACCCTGCCCAGAAAAAGCAGCACCATTGTTGTATCTAATATCGCCAATACCAAAAGCAGAATAATTAGATCCACCATCAGCAAAAGCACAATAAGATATTAAAATTATTAAAAAGGCTATTCTGGCCATGTCGAGTAAATTATTTTAAGTTTTGGTCTGTTTTCAGGGTTTTCCGCATCAGGCCCATAAAAGCTAAGTTTGTCGTAGAAATTAAATTCATCGGCTACATTACCATTAGCAGAAGAAATCAACATCAATTCACCTTTTCCATCAGTGCTTACCCACTCTTCTACAGCAGATGTAATACTAGGAAAAAAATAAATATCTGTTGTATCGTTTGCAACTCCAAAGTAAGGATAATTTTCACTAGCAGGGAAAGTAGAATATTTATTATCGATTCCATCAATCACAAAAGAACCTGCGATTTGCTGATCTAATCCATCCGATCCAGATACTGTATTTTCTTTAATTAAAGTTACTTCGAGTTCCGCAGCATGGATAGGTGAACCTTTCGGAATCATTGATACATCAAAGCTTAAAACTCCACGGTAGGTAAGCAAGCCTTGTACATCAATTTCAGTTGTTGAAGGTTCTGGGCTTTTAATGTAATAAGACACAATTGCTGCAGGCAAGAAAAATGTTTTATGAACACCAGTTGAATCAGTATAGCCAACATTGATATATGGATTTTTACCTGATGGTCCACTTGGAGCTATGTTTTCTAATCTAAGCAGAATATCAGAATTGCTATTGGGAAACAAACCTAATGAATAAATTGTTCTTGCTTTCTCTCTGTCGTAGCCAATAGCATTGGCTATCGAATCAAGATTTAAAGTGTTATCGGTTCCGTTGTTTGTTAATTCAAAATAATTAGATTGAATTTTTCGAAAATCTAACCAAGCTAATAAAAATTCTTTATCCATTGGGATAGGAATTGGATCAACAAATAGCAAACTAGAATCTGCATTTGTATTAAGCTCAATATTTATTTTTTCGTTGAAATTCTTTAGAAAATCACCCTTGAAACTAGTCTGTCCATTTGCATCAAAAACATCGCTATAGCTGTATGTGTTAGATATTTCGCCAGATAATTCGTGAATGTCAAAATCTAAGTTCATTGACTCTACATCGCCATAGGCATAGTTTGATGGGTATAGATAGAGATAAACCGAATCAATATCATCTGCTTCTAAGTATTCTAAAGAATCTGGCACGCTTGAATATCTTAAGAAAGTAAATGCAGTTAAATCTTCAAAATTTCCTAGTGCAAAATTTACACGATTAAACCTTGCATCATATATTGTTTTTTCAGTTTTGCCACCTGTAATTAGCTCTAGTTGAGAGCTGCTTACCGCTTTAATATCTAAAGTATCAGTAATTAGCTGAACATTGGCAGGGGAATCATTGCATGAAGAGAAAAGGGATATTATTCCCAAAAATACAATCAGACCAAGATAATTATTTAAAGGTTTTGAACGGGTATATAAATTCATTTAAGTAATTTTTTATAAATATCTTCATATTTCTGAGCATTTTCTGCCCAGCCAAACTCTTCGTAAGTCCCATTTTTTTGAATTAGTTCAAAATCTTCTTTATTTTCATCAAATAGCTTAAGTGCATCTTCGATAGAACTAAATAAATCTTTATCTGTATCACCTTCAATTTTTAAAGCAAAGCCGTCTTCGCCGTCCCACTCTTCAAAAATTTCATCGACAGTATCAGTAACTCTAACCAATGGTACTGTACCATACGTTGCTGCGTACATTATGTTCAAACAATCTACTTTTTGCTGAGAGCTTGATATTAACAAATCAGCTCCTGCCATCATCTTATGGTAGAAATATTCATCGTGTGTATTAACAAACTTGAATTTTTCTGGATACTTTGCTTGTAGCTGTTCAAGTTTAGGGTTAATTTCAGATTTGCCAAGTGCATAAACAATAAATTGAAGATTTTTATCTAATAATTTATCTATAA
>JAONBD010000029.1 GCA_028376765.1 Candidatus Kapaibacterium sp. | reverse complement strand
AAATAGAAAAATCCAGCAATTAGAGATGCCATCTCGTCTTCCATTTGTTTATAATACCTATATTTTCTTCCATTAAATATAAAAGCAAATGCGATATTTTCGCCATCGAGAGTTTTTGTTACCCCAGCCAAACCACTTGCATTTCTTAATGTTCCAGTTTTAGCATGAAGGTTATTTTCTGCGTGCGAGCCTATCATTCTAGATTTTAAAGTTCCATCATTACCAGCAATAGATAATGAGTTGAAAAAAGTATCTTTATACTTTTGAGAATTAACATAAGAAAACATTTTTACAATTGCTTCTGAACTGAGCAAGTTTCTTCTGGATAAACCAGATCCATCATGGATTTTACAATTTGTGAAAGGAATACCTAATGAATCAGTAGTTCTATAAAGCAATTCCAAGCTAGATTCCCAATCATTTTCTGAAAATGAATTGTGTGATCCATTAAGTTTAAAAATATGCTCTGCAAGATAGTTATCGCTCCTTTTATTAGTAATTGTGATTAAATCTTTTAGTGGTCTCTGAAATTCAATTACCAATTTTAAATTTTTATCATCTGTATAATCTGGTATTTGACAATATGAAATTTCTCCTGCTAGGTGAACATTACTCCTAATCATTGATTTCTGAATGTACGATTCTGTTTTATTAAATGGTCTTCGTGACACATTAAATGCGGTTATTTTACCTACATTCTGAACAACATCGTTATCGCCAGAGTATTTAAATCTTGATGTTTCTTCATCAAATTGAGAGACATCTATATATATATTTCCTTTAATATTTTTAATGCCCGATTTTGAAATAACTTGGAAAAGAGTATCCAATTCATTTTTAGAAAATAAGGCATCTCCACCACCTTTGATGTACAGATTACCACTTATTGTTTCTTTATCAGAATCAGAATCTTCGACATAAACTTGTGTTGGAACTTGGAAGTCGGCACCCAAATTTTCAACTGCATTAAATGTAGTGAATAGTTTTGTTAGCGAAGCAGGAGTTAGAGCCTTGCTTGCATTAAAATCAAACAGCATAGAATCTCTATCCAAAGAAAATACTGAAATCGAATAGTTAGCACCTTTCATAGATGCTTGAGATAATAAATATTTAAAATCACTTTTAAGTGACTTAATAGAATTAATACTATCGGATGTTGATATTAATGGCAAAAAAGTTTCGCTTAAAGCCTGCTTTTTGAGATCAACTTTTTCTTCTGAAAATATTAGAAATGGTATTATTAATAATACTAAAATACGCATGGCATTCCCCCGAAATTTATGCTACTAGCAAATTTAGTAAAATCAACGGAGTATTAAAAATAAATTGTTAAGTATTTTACTTTTTAATATAGACATATATAAAAAGGAATAAAATAGAAAAAACAATTGATAATGATAATCCTGCTATTAACATTCTACTTCTTTTTGGGTAGGATTTTTTTTGTGGTGTAACTGCCTCATCTAACACCTGCAATATAGGTGTATCTTTATTTTGCTGAATTGATTCTTCGTGTCTTTGGGTTTCAAGATAGAGTATTACCTGTTCCAATACTTTTCTATCTCTAAACAATTCGGCATAAACCCTAATTAGCCTGGGCACATCTTTAAGCGGTATTGAAAAATTATTATCAGTAATTCCGCCTTCTTCAATTTTTTTTGCTTGCTCTTTTAAAGCGTTAACTTGTTGTTCCAAAATCTTTACTCTTTTTGAGCTAGGCGAAAACTCAATTTTTGCAAGATTTAATTCAGTTTCAAATTTTGCAATTTCGGTGGAAATTTCAATGGCTTGAGTAACAATTGCTTGTACTTGATCTTCAATTACCAAAACCTTATTTTCTGATTGGAATTGCTCTAGTTCATTTGCAACGGAGTCAAGTTGTACTTTATATCTATCAATTTGTGAACTTATATAAGCAACAGATAACTTTGCAGTAGAATTAGTTTTTTCTATTAGGATGTTATCTAGAATATCTATGGAAATATTTCCAATCCTTGCAGAAAGTTCTGCAGCAAATTTCTTTTGATTTTCATTTGGGGAGTATGGTGTATTAAAGTTAGTATTAATAACCATAAATCCATTCGTTTCTGATTCGACCTCGAATAATCCTGCTACTTCTTCAATCAACTCAATTCTATCAAGTTCCTTATATTGAGAAAGAGTGTCAAGTTTTAAGCTATCAATAACTCCGTTTAATAAAGACCTTGATTGAAGTATTTCTTCATATAACATTGATTCATCGGAAGAGCCAGATGCACCAAGCATTAAGCTCCCACCTGCAAAGTTATTTAGCAAGCTAGACAGACCACCACCTCCACTATTTTTTGCTGGTGGCATTATTGATGTTGAAGCGGAAAAGCTTTGCGGCATTATAAAACTATAAGCCATAACCAACGATACAAAAAGTAAGTTGAAGGCTATTAGGTACTTAGTGTTTTTTTTGAGAACACTAACTATCGAACTAAATTTTATTTCTTGATCCATATAATTATCAATTACTTACCGTTACAATCACTGAAATTACTGTTATCAACTGTGTAATAAATGTAAACCATTTAAAAAATGAATCCCAAAAATCTGTATCTGGTTCCTGAGGTACCAAAATTAAATCGCCAGGTTGAATAACATAGTTTTTTTGAGAAGCAAGAAATTGCTCCCCTGTACTTTTTCTAATAAATGTCTCGTTTTTATCTGCTTTGGAAGTAAAACCACCAGCCATGAATATATAATCAAGATAGGTAAACCCTTCCTTATATTTGATAATTCCAGGCTGAACCACTTTACCCTGAATATTTACAAAATTCTTTTTTAATGGTATGTGTATCGAATCTTTTGCTGTTAATAATATATCATCTTTTGATTTAGGGTTTTCAACTGCTTTTTCGAAATCCACAACCATCGAGCCTCTATTTTCTCGAATCCGAACTTGATAATATTTTTGTTCTGATTCAGACATTTCAGACAAATCTTTTTCCTTTAATCTCTCAAGCTCTTCATCTCGTTTTTCAATAAATTCTTGTCTAATGAAGTATGCACTTTTAAAAGAGCCATCTTCGTTTATCCCACCAGAATTATTAATTAAATCACTAAGCCAAGTGTCATTTTTTGAGATTGTATAACGTCCCGGAAATATTACCTCTCCTGTTATTGTTGCATAGTTCTCTTCTTCAATCTCTCTTTGTTGCCTAATGTAAATTCTATCTCCAGGAAATACTTCAATATCATTAGGGTATTTAGTGTAAGGTTTTTTCATTAAACCTTTCCAAGAAGTTAAATTCATGTATGATTTTTTATACGAAAATGTATCTGAATCATATTTGTAGTATTCAACAGAATCTAATTTGGAAAAAGGTGTAAAACCTTTAGATAGTCTTAGTAAATTACTTAATGAGTCGCCTTCCGAATATTCTATTATTATTTCTTTACTATAGATTTCACCAGATATCAAGATACCTAACTCTTCTTTTTCTTTACTTACAATTATATGATCACCACCCATAAGGTAAGGGTTAGATTCATCTTTGGTTAGGTAATAAAATTCATCTAAATCAACATTATATACTGTATCTTTAAATTCTCTAATCAGTAAAATGTTTCTCACCGATGCGTTAAATTCTAGGCCTCCACATCTATCAATCGCTTCTGAAACTCTATCCATCGAAGTTGCAGTAACTATTTGGGATTTCCCTACAAGACCACTAACTCGAACTTTGAACTTTTTTATTTTCGATAGGGAAATATAAATTTCACTACCTTCGTAAGTTTCTTTTATCTTTTTTTCAATTAATTCAATTGCATTATCAAGTGTTACATTTTTTACATCTACTTTACCAACGCTAGGGATTAAAATTTCTCCAACAGGATCTACTTCCAATTTCAGTTCAACTGGTTCAAAAGAGTTTATCATTACAATAAAACCATCTCCAGGACCAATAATATATGAGCCAGGATCAATTACTTTTTCAATTAAACCAAATGATTCTTTAGAATTTTCTCTAGCAGTTTTAAGAGCTAAAGTATCAATTTCAAAATAGTTTTCAGCACCAGTTAAGGTTTTGTTTTGATAGAATTTATTCTGAGAAAAAATGCCTTGAGGTAATATTAATACCAAAATTAATAATAGCAGGTTTTTCATAAATATATAAATTTCTTAAGTTACATAATACACTAATTCAAATATACCAAAATATCAACTAAGTATGCTAATTCCTTACATAGAACTTGCTAAAGACTCTGCTTACAAAGCAGGAAAAATATTATTAGAAGGTTTTGGAACCGACTTTATCATAAATAATAAAGAGGGTATCAATAACTTAGTAACCGAGTATGACACTAGGGCAGAAAAAATTATTATTGATAATATACTTAGTCACTATCCAAACCACTCATTTCTTGCTGAAGAATCTGGCTATACAAAAGCTGATACTGAATATAGATGGATTATTGACCCACTTGACGGTACAGTAAACTTTGCACATAATCTACCAGTGTTTAGCGTTAGCATTGCACTTGAAAAAAATGGAGAAATCATCTGTGGATGTGTTTACAATCCAGTTTTAGATCAAATGTTCCATGCGGAACTTGGCAAAGGTGCCTTTAAAGGTGATACTAAAATATTAGTATCTTCCCAAGATGATATTCATAAATCTTTTTTGGTAACAGGTTTTCCTTATAACATTTCTGAAAATCCAAAAAATGCTATAGAACACTTTGTGAAAGTAGTAGGTTCAGGTATTCCAGTGAGGAGATTGGGTTCAGCTGCACTCGATTTAGCTTATGTAGCTTGTGGTATTTTTGATGGTTTTTGGGAAGTGTATCTCAACCCATGGGATGTTGCCGCAGGGATGTTAATTCTTCGAGAAGCTGGTGGAAAAATGACTCATTATGATAATACCACATACAAGCACACAGGGGAAACTGTTGTTGCATCAAATGGAATAATTCATGATGAAATACTTAAATTTATTGATTATAAATAATCAGATTATCATTGAATTGTCACATTAAATAATGTATAATAAATTAACTTTCCTTGGAGTTTAGATTGGGATTTGGAGCTTACGAAAATTTAAGAAAAGATTATAATAAGTTTGAACTTTTAGACAGCAAAATAGATAAAAATCCAATTAATCAATTTGAGCTATGGTTCTCCGAATCATTGCAAAGTGAAGTTGAAGAACCTAATGCAATGGCTATTTCAACTGTGAGTAATAATATTCCTTCCACTAGAATAGTTCTATTAAAAGGTGTATCCCAAAATGGATTTATATTTTATACAAACTATGATTCCGAAAAAGGTTTAGCTATTGAAAACAACCCAAATGTATCATTACTCTTTTTTTGGGATAAATTACATCGCCAAATTCGAATAAATGGAACAATACAAAAAATATCTAGAAGCCAAAGTGTTCAATACTTCGATTCTCGTCCTTATGAATCAAAAATTGGTGCTCTAGCATCTAACCAATCAAAAGTTGCTGCATCAAGAGAAGAAATAGAAAATAGATTTAAGGACTTTAAAACGAGATACCCTGAAAACCCTCCTTGTCCTGAAAATTGGGGTGGTTTTATTGTTGAGCCAACTAAAATTGAGTTTTGGCAAGGACGAACTGGTCGCCTTCATGATCGTATTGTTTATGAAAAAAACAATTTAGAATGGTCAACAAAAAGGCTCTACCCTTAAACCCTTATTCATTTAAATAAAAAATCCGATATTAAATTTCTTTAATATCGGATTTGTAAATCGTTAAGCAGATAAATTTGCTTTAAGCAGTAATCTCTGCTACTTCCATGTCAGATTCTGAAATCTGTTCGTTGAAGTTATGTCCAAAGATATTACCTACTGCAGATTCAAATTCTATTCTTTGATATTTTCTTAAACCAGTTCCCGCAGGAATTTTTTGACCTAAAATAATATTTTCTTTTAGCCCTTCTAGATTATCAATTTTTGTTGAAATGGAAGCTTCAGAAAGAACTTTAGTAGTTTCTTGGAACGAAGCAGCTGATAACCAACTCTCTGTAGTTAAAGATGCTTGAGTAATACCAAGTAAAATTGGTTCTGCAATTGCAGGCTCAGCAGCTCTAAATTCACAAACTGTTTTTTCTTTTCTTTTCAGCTCGGTATTCGCTTGGCGAACTTTTCGCTTAGAGTAAAGATGGTTTTCTCTGAATTTCGAGTCTCCTTTTTCTACAACAACTACCATATTATTAAGTTTAGATATTTCATCTAAGAACTTAATTTTATTTACATTGTCATTTTCAAGTAAATTAGAATCACCCGAATCAATAATTTTCACTTTTTGAAGCATTTGTTTAACAATAACTTCGATGTGTTTATCATTGATACGAACACCTTGCATACGATATACTTCTTGAACTTCATTTACAAGATACTCTTGAACTGCGTTTGCTCCTTTAATTCTCAAAATATCATGAGGATTAATAGAACCTTCGGTTAATCTATCTCCAGCTCTTACAAAGTCACCTTCTTGAACTAAGATATATTTACCAATTGGAATCAAGTATTCAGTTCTAGTTTTTTCATCCATAGAAGTAACAGCAAGAACCCTCTGACCACGCTTATGTTTTTCGAATGATACAAGACCATCAATTTCTGAAACGTGTGCAGGGTTTTGAGGAGCACGAGCTTCAAACAATTCAGTTACTCTTGGAAGACCCCCAGTAATATCTCTAGTTCTACCTAAATCACGAGGGATTTTTACTAAAGGTGTACCAATTGTTACTCTATCTTGGTCATCAATTCTTAATTGAGATCTAGATGGAATATTGTAAGTTTTAAGAACGTCTCCATCTTCATCAACAATTTCTATTGCAGGAGATTTAGTTCTATCTCTTGTATCAATTACTACTTTAGTTATGTGTCCAGTTTGTTCATCATTTACTTCACGGTATGTTACATTCAATACAAAATCTTTGAACCTAACAATACCATTTTTCTCATTGATGATAGATGCGTTGTATGGATCCCACTCATATATCATAGTTCCTTTTTCTATAATTTCACCATCACTCACTTTTAATTCTGCACCATAAGTCGCATCATATTTCGTGATAGTTCTATTAGAATCAGGATCTTTAATATGAATAACACCAGATCGTGATACACAAATACTAACATCTTTATTAGCTTCTTCTTCTTTATAAGTTACAAGCCTTACATTCTCAAATTCTACTCTACCACCAAACTTAGCGGTAACTGAAGATTGAGAGGCAACAAGCGATGCAGTACCACCTGTGTGGAATGTTCTTAGTGTAAGCTGTGTACCAGGTTCACCAATTGATTGAGAAGCAATCGTACCAACAGCTTCACCAGTATCAACCATTGAACCAGTTGCCATGTTTCTACCATAACATTTAGCACAAACACCTTTTCTTGATTCACATGTTAATACAGATCTTATTTTTACCATTTCGATTGCAGACATTTCAACTTTATCAGCAACTTCTTCGGTAATATTTTGATTTTTCTTAATTACAACTTCATCAGTTAATGGGTCGATTACATCTTCAAGGCTAACTCTACCAAGGATTCTCTCTTTTAGAGATTCTTTAATTTCTTCACCTTCTTTCAATGCGGTAGTTTCAACGCCACGGACAGTACGACAATCATCAATCCCGATAATTACATCTTGTGCAACGTCATGAAGTCTTCTAGTTAGGTATCCAGCATCTGCAGTTTTTAACGCTGTATCTGCTAGACCTTTTCTTGCACCGTGAGTAGAAATAAAGTACTCTAGTACAGAAAGACCTTCTTTAAAGTTTGATATAATAGGGTTTTCAATTAATTCGCCAGAAGAACCTGAAAGAGATTTTTTAGGTTTAGCCATCAAACCTCTCATACCAGCTAGCTGACGGATTTGTTCTTTTGAACCTCTCGCCTTTGAGTCAAGCATCATCCAAAATGGATTAAACCCTTGATCATCTTTGCTCATTTCTGAATAAAGCTTATCTGCAACCCTATTAGTAGCAGTTGACCAAGTATCAATAATTTTATTATATCTCTCGCCCGATGAAATAACACCATTTATATAAGCAAATTCTATTTGATCTATTTTCGATTGAGCTTTTCCAATTATTTCTGTTTTCAAATCTGGAACTAATACATCACCTATTGATACAGAAACACCACCTTTTGTTGAATATTCAAAACCTAATGATTTCATTTTATCAAGGAAAGCAACAGTTTTTGAAGGACCAGCATTTTTGAAACTTAATCCAATTACCTGTCTTAATCTTCCTTTGGTAAGTAGCTCGTTAATGTATCCAATTTCTTTAGGAGCAAATGCATTAAACTTGATTCTACCAACAGTAGTTTCTAGCATTTCGTTATTTACTCTTACTTTTATTTTGGCATGTAAATCTATTTTTGAGCAGTTATAAGCTATTAAAACTTCTTCAATATTAGCAAATAATTTACCTTCACCTTTCACGCCTTTACGCATTTTTGTGATATAATAAATACCTAAAACCATATCCTGTGATGGAACAGCAATAGGATCACCATTTTGAGTATGCATAATATTGTGAGGAGCAAGCATTAGAAGTAATGCTTCTAACTGAGCTTCGTAACTTATTGGAAGGTGAACAGCCATCTGATCACCATCAAAATCTGCGTTAAATGCAGAACATGCAAGAGGGTGAAGTTGTATTGCTTTTCCTTCAATAAGTCTTGGTTGGAATGCTTGAATCCCTAATCTGTGAAGTGTAGGGGCACGGTTAAGAAGAACTGGGTGTCCTTCAATAACTTTTTCTAAAATATCCCAAACTTCATTGGTTTTCTTTTCTACCATTTTCTTGGCAGATTTTACAGTTTTAACGTGTCCACGCTCTATTAACTTTCTAATTATAAATGGTTTGAACAATTCAACAGCCATATTTTTAGGCATACCACATTCGTGGAGCTGAAGCTCAGGACCAACTACAATTACAGATCTACCAGAGTAATCAACCCTTTTACCTAATAGGTTCTGACGGAATCTACCAGTCTTACCTTTAAGTGTATCAGCAAGTGATTTTAAAGCTCTTTGCGATTCTGATCTAACAGCACGACGGCTATTATCAAATAAAGCATCTACCGACTCTTGAAGCATTCTTTTTTCATTTCTTAAGATTACTTCTGGAGCCTTAATATCTATTAATCTTTTTAATCTGTTGTTTCTGATAATAACTCTTCTGTATAAGTCATTTAAATCAGAAGTTGCAAACCTACCACCTTCTAATGGAACCAAAGGTCTTAGATCAGGTGGGATAATTGGCACAACATCAAGAACCATCCATTCAGGCTTATTTTCATAATTAGTATAATCTGCCTGTCTGAATGAATCTAATATTCTTAATCTTTTTAATAAATCAGTTTTCTTCTGCTGAGAAGTTTCTTCTTTAAGTCTTGCTTTCAATGTAAAATAATCATCTTCTGGCATTACTCTTTTAAGTAATTCTTTGACAGCTTCACCACCGATTAGTGCAATGAATTTATCTGGATCTTCATCATCTAATTCAAGGTCTTCATCAGGTAAGGAATCTACAACATCTAAGTATTGCTCTTCGGTTAATAAATCCTTAGCTTGAAGCCCAGTTTTTCCAGGTTGAACTACAACATAAGATTCGTAATAAACGATTCTTTCTATATCTTTGGTTGGCATTCCAAGACTACCACTAATCTTACTCGGTAATGATCTTAAAAACCAAATATGAACAACTGGAACAGCGAGCATAATATGCCCCATTCTTTCTCTACGAACAGACTTTTGTGTTACTTCAACACCACATCTATCGCAGACAATACCTTTATATCTGATTCTCTTGTATTTACCACAAGCACATTCCCAGTCTCTAATTGGACCAAAAATCTTTTCGCAGAACAATCCATCTTTTTCAGGTCTGAATGATCTATAATTTATAGTTTCTGGTTTAGTTACCTCGCCACGTGATCTATTTAATATATCATCTGGCGATGCAATTTTTACAGTAATACTGCTAAAACCTTTCTTCGGGATCGGAATCGATTGCATTGTATCCCCTTAAAATTTAATTTATTTTTATACGATAATAACATCAAGACATAAGCCCTGAAGCTCTCTAACTAATACGTTGAACGATTCTGGTATGTTTGGATCTGGAAGGTTATCACCTTTCACAATCGTTTCATACATTTTTGCTCTACCCTGAACATCATCGGACTTAACGGTTAACATCTCTTGTAATATGTTAGATGCACCATAAGCTTCTAATGCCCAAACTTCCATCTCTCCTAATCTCTGACCACCAAACTGTGCTTTACCACCAAGAGGTTGTTGAGTAATTAATGAGTAAGGTCCTATTGATCTTGCATGTAATTTATCATCAACTAAGTGAGATAGTTTTAACATATAGATAATACCAACAGTAACTTTATTATGGAATGGTTCGCCTGAACGCCCATCAAATAATGTTGTTTTACCATCTTTTGGTAAACCTGCTTGCTCTAAATAATAGTTAACTTCATCCCAACTTGCACCAGAGAAGATTGGCGTTGCAAAGTGGCAATTAAGCTCTTTACCAGCCCAACCAAGTGCAGTTTCGTAAAGTTGACCAAGGTTCATCCTAGAAGGTACACCTAATGGATTTAATATAATATCAACTGGTGTTCCATCTGGAAGAAACGGCATATCTTCGATAGGTACAACATTAGAAACAATACCTTTGTTTCCATGACGACCCGCCATTTTATCACCAACTTGTAATTTTCTTTTTTTAGCTACATATACCTTAGCCATTTGTAAGATACCTGGTTGAAGTTCATCACCAGAAGCTAATTTTGTTTTTTCTGATCTATAATCAGTTTTAACATCGTTTCTTACCCTAAGGTAATTTTGAACCATGTCTTTTAAAACTTCTAACTTTTCAGAGTTTTCGATAACATTTTCATTAACATCAAGTAGTTCAGGCTTTAAAATACCTTCATAATATTTATCCTTCACTTCTGCGCCGGTAACTGTAGCACCTTTTCTGAAGATTATAACATTATTAGTAAGCCTCATAGTATCAACAGTTTGCTCATTCAATACTTGAGCAATTCTTGTTACTACTTCATCATCAAGCTCTTTAAGAGCTTTTTTCTCTAAGTTGTTAATTTTGTCTTGTCTTTTCTTTTCTTGTTTACGAGCATCCTTATCCATTGTAAGTAATCTTCGTGTAAACAATTTAGTATTGATAACCACCCCTTTAAGACCAGGAGTAGCTTTTAGTGATACATCTTTTACATCACCAGCTTTATCACCAAAGATAGCTCTTAGTAATTTTTCTTCTGGCGTTGGATCTGTTTCACCTTTAGGTGTAATTTTACCTATTATAATATCACCTTCACGAACTTTAGCACCTAAGCTAACAATACCAAATTCATCAAGGTCTTTAGTTGCTTCTTCAGAAACATTAGGAATTTCTCTTGTAAATTCTTCTTCGCCTCTTTTTGTATCTCTTACTTGAAGTGAAAATTCTTCGATGTGAATCGAAGTAAATACATCTTCAGATACAATTCTTTCAGATATAATAATTGCATCCTCGAAGTTATAACCTCTCCAAGGCATAAACGCAACTAATACATTCTGACCTAATCCAAGTTCACCCATATCGGTTGATGCACCATCACAAAGAGGTTGATGCTTATAAACTCTATCACCTGTTTTTACAATAGGTCTTTGGTTTAAACATGTATCTTGGTTAGTTCTAGTAAATTTTTTCATCTTATAAGTCTTAACTGGCTCATATTCAAAGTCAATTAATTTCTCATCGTCAGTTCTAATATCTTCGTATCTAACTCTTATCATTTCAGAACTTACATATTCAACAATACCATCACCTTCTGCAAGAACCATAGTTCTTGAATCTAGTGCTGATTTTGCTTCCATACCTGTTCCTACTCTAGGAGCATTTGGCTTTAGAAGTGGAACCGCCTGACGTTGCATATTTGCACCCATTAAGGCACGGTTTGCATCATCATGTTCCAAGAATGGTATATGCGAAGATGCAACAGATGTAATCTGATCTGTAGATACATCCATATAATCTATTTCATTTGGAGATACTAGCACAAAGTCGCCCGACTTTCTAGCTTTTATTTTATCACCCAAAATATTACCATCTTTATCTACGGGTGTAGATGCAGTCGATAAAATCTTACCATCTTCTTTTTCACCAGTTAAGTAATGAATTTCATCGGTAACAACACCTTTAATTACTTTTCTATATGGTGTTTCTAAGAATCCTAATTCATTTATTTTTGAATGGATTGCAAGAGAAGAAATCAAACCAATATTTGGTCCCTCTGGAGTTTCAATTGGGCAAAGCCTACCGTAGTGAGTATAGTGAACATCACGTACCTCAAAACCAGCTCTTTCCCTTGTTAAACCACCAGGTCCTAGTGCCGAAGTTCTTCTTTTGTGTGTCAGTTCAGATAATGGATTTGTTTGATCCATAAATTGAGAAAGTTGGTTCGTACCAAAAAACTGATTAATTACAGAACTTATTGTTCTTGCATTTACTAATTCCGATGGAGTTAAATTTTCGCCATCATGAATAGAAAGTCTTTCTCTAATTGTACGGCTCATTCTCGCAAGACCAATGTTAAATTGAGTCTGCAATTGCTCACCAACTGATCTTACACGTCTATTACCAAGGTGATCAATATCATCACCATTGTATTTATTTTTGTGTAAGTAAATTAATCTTTTAATAATTGCTACAATATCTGTAACAGTTAAAGTTGTTTCTTCTTCAGGAATATCTAAGCCCAGTTTATCGTTTACTCTGTAACGACCAACTATTCCTAGATCATATCTTTTATCATTAAAGAACATTTTTTCAAGAAGACTTTCAGCCGTTTCCATATCAGGTGGCTCAGAAGATCTTAATGTTCTATAAATTACATCTAATGCATCTTCTTTATTTCTAGCAACATCTTTTGTTAATGTTCTAGCAATTAATGGTTCTTCAGTAGGATCTTTATAGCTAAATAAACTAATAGGAGATAATTCTGATTTTTGAGAAGCTTCTAAAATAGCTTCATCAATTACCATATCTCTAGTAGCTATTATCTCACCTGTTAATAGATCTATCACATCTGAAGCAATTCTTCTACCTAAGTGTTCCTCTGTCAAGGTTTTGGCTTCTTGGGCTGCCGATAGCTCAAATAAATTTAATAAATCTTCATCTGATGAATAGCCTAAAGCTCTAAGCAAAGTAGTAACTGGGAATTTTTTCTTTCTATCAATGTATGCAAACATTACATCATTAATATCTGTTGTAAACTCAATCCAAGAACCTCTAAAAGGTATTATTCTTGCAGTATAGATTCTTGACCCATTTGGATGCATTGCATCATCAAAGAACACACCAGGTGATCTGTGAATTTGAGTAACAATAATTCTTTCGGCACCATTAATAATAAATGTACCTCTAGCAGTCATTGCAGGAATATTTCCAAGATATACTTCTTGTTCTACTGCATCAATATAATCTTCAGATTCTTTATCAGCTTTTGATGAAAGTCTTAATCTAGCTTTTAAAGGCTTTGAATAAGTAAGTTCTCTTTCGCTACATTCTTCTTCCGAATATTTTGGTTTTTCAATTTGATAATCAACATATTCTAATTGAAATATTTCTGAATTATCTAAAATTGGAAAATTTTGCTTAAAAGCGGCTTCTAAGCCACGTTTTTTTCTTTTATGTGGCGGAATTTTTTCTTGTAAAAATTCTCTGTAAGCATCGATTTGTACATTTAAGAGATCAGGATATTCTGCCGTATTTTCGATTTTAGCAAAATTGATTCTTTCTCTTAAACGGACGATACCTTTCTGAGATCGAAGCGTGGTGACCACTGGCTTCATTGATTGAAGATTTTCGTTTGAAGTTCCGTTAGTGGAGCTCATTATGCCTCCTGCCTATCAACGAGGTTAATTAAAAAAACACCAAAAGGATTTTTCAGAGTCACAAAATTTTGCGACTTTAAAAAATCCTGATTTAATGTATAAGTATTAGAATTTTGATTATTTAAGATCATGCTTGTTTAGAAACTTTGAATTTAAAAAAAAGAATTGGAGCAAGATTATTCTTGCTCCAAAAATCTATTTAAATTATTTCAAAGTTGCTTTAGCACCTGCTTCTTCAAGTTGTTTCTTAACTGCTTCAGCTTCATCTTTAGATGCACCTTCTTTAACCACTTTAGGAGCAGCTTCTACTAATTCTTTAGCTTCTTTCAAGCCAAGACCAGTAAGCTCTCTTACTACCTTGATTACATTAAGTTTCTTAGCACCTGCTTCAGTCAACTCAACATCGAAGTCAGTTTTCTCTTCAGCTGCTCCGCCAGCGTCTCCGCCAGCTGGTGCTCCAGCCATCATTACTGGTGCTGCTGCAGATACACCAAACTTTTCTTCCATTGCTTCTTTTAGCTCAGCTGCTTCAACAAGTGTTAGTGAAGCGATTTCTTCTAATAGTTTTTCTACTTTTTCTGTCATTTTAAAGACTCCAAATTTATTTTTTTCTGTTTATTTAATTTGCCTAATTAAAGGACTTTATTAATTTATATTAAAGCAATTAAGCTGCTTCACGCTTTTTCGCTGCTTCTTCAATTATCGAAGCTATGTCGCGAATAACTGCTCCTAATGAACCAGCGATTCCTGATGCAGGTGCTGATAAAGAGCCCATTATGCTTGCGATCATATCTTCTTTTGAAGGTAATGCTGCAATTTGTTTTAGTTGAGTACCGTCGAACAGTTGTCCGTCTAGCAACGCCGCTTTTAACTTTGGCTTCTGAGTTTTGTCAAATGCCTTCTTAATAATTTTAGAAGGAACAGTTGGATCTTCATAAGTTAAAATAACACCAGATTGCCCTTTAAGTAGCTCTTTTGGTATTTCTTTACCATCTACTTGATCAAGTGCTTTTCTGATTAATGTATTTTTAACTACGATATATTCAGATTGTGTAGCTTTTAGCTCAGAACGAAATTTGTTTACTTGGGCAACATCCATTGTAGCAAAATCTACTATGTATACTCCTGATGCCTTTTCTAGACGACCGGTCAAGTCTTCAACTATCTCTTTCTTTTTCTTTATTGTTGTCATATTATCTTCGACCTGTCTTAAAAAATAAATTTGATATTTAATAACAGACTGCAATTATTTAATTACAGAAGGAGAAGCATATCTAAATATCAATGTGCGTAATAGATTCTTTCTTTAAATATTATTTTCGAAAAACTTTTTGAGTTCTTCTTTTCTTATTTTTTCTGTTACGTCAATAATAAATGATTTTTTGTAAGATACTTCAATTGAAGTTACATCTAAAATCTTTATTAGGACGAAAAATTTCCAATAACCTAAGTATTTATTACATTCTATTAAGTAAGTATTGGAATCAGAATTGATTAATTTACCATTAAAATGAATCAAAAAGTTACTAATTATTTCATCTGTTAAATTAAATTCTCTTTTAAATATTTTATCTTTAAAAAAGCTAACTTTTGGTTTATACAAGTAGTTTTTATAAAATAAATAACTATAAAAAACAATTAGAACAGTTAGTAGCTGATAATTACTTAATAGTTGATTCATTTACTGCAATACTAGGGCCCATAGTAGAACTAAAGAACAAACTCTTAATGTATTGACCTTTAGCACTAGATGGTTTAGCACCTATAATACTCTGATAAAATGTTTTTACATTTTCTTCTAATTTATCTGCTCCGAAAGAACATTTGCCAACAGCACCAGCAATATTTCCAGCTTTGTCAACTCTATATTCAATCTTACCAGCTTTAAGTTCGGTTACGGCTTTGGCAACATCAAATGTTACTGTACCAATTTTAGGATTCGGCATTAAACCTCTTGGACCTAATATTCTACCAAGACGACCAACTACACCCATTACATCTGGAGTAGCAACTACAACATCAACATCAGCCCAACCACTTTGGATTTTATCAACGTATTCGTCCAATCCAGCGTAATCAGCACCAGCGTCTAATGCTTCTTGATCCTTAGGAGCTTTTGCAAATACTAGCACTCGTACATCTTTACCAGTTCCGTTAGGAAGGGATACCGTACCACGTACCATTTGGTCAGCTTTTTTAGGGTCAACACCTAATTTCATAGAAATTTCGAAAGATTCATCAAATTTAGTATTTTCTGAATTTTTCTTTACTATTGCAACTGCATCAGCAAAAGAATAGACTTGTTTTTCATCTATTGACTTTGCTATTTCTGCATATCTTTTACTTCTTCTTCTCATTTATTCCGTTCCTTATTAAAAAAACTACCCCATTACGGCGAGGTGACCAATTATTAATTTTCGCTATACAAAACACCCATTGCACGGGCAGTACCACGAATCATCATCACTGCACTATCCATTGTATCACAGTTTAGATCTTCCATTTTAATTTTAGCGATTTTTTCGCATTGCTCTCTAGTTATAGTACCAACTTTATTTTTATTTGGTTCACCAGAGCCACTTTTCAATTTCAATTCATCTTTAATCAACACAGCAGCTGGTGGTGATTTAATAATGAAATCAAATGATTTATCACTGAAGAAAGTAATTTCCGCAGGGACAATCATTCCGCCACCTTGACCAGTTTTAGCGTTAAATGCTTTCACAAATTCCATACCATTCAAACCTCTTTGTCCGAAAGCAGGACCCACAGGTGGAGACATTGATGCCTGACCTGATTTCAATTGAAGCTTAAACTTACCTAATACTTTTTTAGCCATTGTTTGATCTTAAATTTTAATGATTTTCTAATTCAACTTGAGTGAAATCTAATTCAACAGGAGTTTTACGTCCTAAAATTCCAACTTCTACTTTTAGTTTTTGTTTTTCGTTATTTACGTATTTTACAGTACCATTAAATTCAGCGAATGGACCATCAATAACTTTGATTGGGTCGCCTATACTAAACTTAGTTTCCATGGTAGCAATATCTTTTCTTTCTTCTACTCTACCAACTATTCTATCAATCTCATTTTGTTGCAATGGAGTAGGGTCGCTTCCCCTTCCAATAAAATTCACAACTCCATTAATAGTACTTACATCTTCTTGCAACCTTTTATCAAGCATACAATTAATAAGTATATAACCAGGAAGAAAGTTTTTAATTTTTTGTCTTCGTTTGCCGTTTCTTACTTCAAAAACAGTTTCATGGGGTATTACGATTTCAACTATTTTTTCATCGAAGCCAAGTCTTTTAGCTTCCATTTCAATAGTTTCTTTCACCTTAGTTTCGCTACTCGTGAAAACACGAACAGCATACCATTTTGGCGAAACATTATTTTGAATTTGGTTATCTTCCATTCTAGAATATCAGCTCTAAAATATTTTTTAAACCAAAATCTATAACAAAAACCAGAGCAGTAATCACTAAAGTTACACCAATAACTACATTGGTTGATTCAGTTAATTGCTCACGAGTTGGCCAAGTTACTTTTTTCATTTCACTTTGTACATCTGCAACGAATTTCTTTATAGATTCTATCATCTTATATTACATAGTTTAAATTTATAGCACGGGTGGTAGGACTTGAACCCACAGCCAATGGTTTTGGAGACCACTACTCTACCAATTGAGCTACACCCGTAAAATCTGCCCAATTTAATAGTAGAGAGCTAGCGAGCAGGATTGAACTGCCGACCTCATCCTTACCAAGGATGCGCTCTACCACTGAGCTACGCCAGCATTATACCAGCAAAAATTGCTCATAAAAGGTTGATAAATTATTTTAACAATACAAAGTGAGCGGGAGACGAGACTCGAACCCGCGACCCTCAGCTTGGAAGGCTGATGCTCTACCAACTGAGCTACTCCCGCTTGTTACTTTTTTATCAACATTAGAACTTTGGTTTGTACTAACTTTTATAATTTTGAGAACAAATTATGTGGGTAGAGAAGGATTCGAACCTCCGTAAGCGTTACACTAACAGATTTACAGTCTGTCGCCTTTAACCACTCGGCCATCTACCCGAAATAAATAGCTTGCAAAAATAGTGAACTATTGTTTCATTTCCAAACAATACAACTATTTTTTTGTCTATTAATTTTGAAACCACAAACTTAATACATTATTTTGTAAATAACTAAAATATTTTTCTCAACTTGCATTTATGAAAAAATACTTTTTTACTCTTCTTTTATCTATTACTCTTACTTCTTGTGTCGTAGTTAAATATGACGCCCAGAAAAATGAGCCACCAAAGAATATTGTACTTTCTCCAAAGCCTTTAATCGATATGAGCGAAACTATTGTTCGCTCCGAATATGGGGATATGGTTTGTTACCTGCCCAAAAATTGGTTTTTTGTTAACCTAGATAATGATACTTCTTCCGAAATATTTGCTGTTGCTGTTAACCCAGACTACACTCTTTCTGCTGTTTTCTCCAAATACAAAAATTTGCCTGCAATTAGCAAAGCTATTAAAAATCAAAGTCTTACAGAACTTGCCAAGGAATCTATCAAACTTCAAAAACAAAATTCTCCTGGTAGTGTAGCACTTATCGGTAATATCAATAATGTGAATATTGGAGATTTAAAATTCTCTTCGTATCAGGTCTCAACTACTGCTGGAGCTTTGGTATCAAATGTTTCTTGCTTCTACACTAGCTTTGGTAATGCTTACAGATTTGCCCTAATACCTATGGATATTATTGGAAAACCAATCCCTAGCCAAAAAGAAGCAAATACTATATTCGAATCTATATTAACAACTATGAAATATTAATTATGCAACTATCTAAAGATACTACCGATTTTATTGATGTGATCGACTCTTATTCGGAAGGGAAACTCCGAAAAAAAAATGATTTAGGAACTTGCTTTGAAATTTGTGCTAGTTATTCTGGAGAACAAGAGCTGCAAACTCTCGTTTTCCAATCAAAAATACTATGGAATTTATCGAAAAAACTACGTTCAACTACAAAAGTTGATAAAGGAATTGAGCTAATTCAAAAAGAATTTGAATCGAGCCTTACTCAAATAAGAGATATTCTAAATCAAATTGCAGATAAATTGGCAGATGATGATAAAGAAAGATTTAATGATATTTACTTAGGAATGACCAAAGGAAATGTTCTAAATATTATAGATCTATCTCACGATTTTGGAATATTCAAAGATATGCAAGCCGAAATCCAAAAACATAAAGCCTAATTCTATTTACTCATTTATAGTATTTTTTCCGCAACCAGAACGAAACTCGAACAAGTAAAATTAATGCTGGAACTTCTACTAGTGGGCCTACTACACCTGCAAAAGCCTGACCAGAGTTAAGTCCAAATACTGCAATTGCAACAGCTATTGCTAGTTCAAAATTATTCCCTGCTGCTGTAAATGCAACCGCACTTGTTTTATCATATTCCGCACCCATAGCTCTCGTAACAAAGAAACCTATAATAAACATAAGCGTAAAATATATCAACAATGGAATAGCAATTATTAAAATATCCAGTGGTATTTCTACTATCAATTCTCCTTTTAAAGAAAACATTACAACTATTGTAAATAAAAGTGCAATAAGTGTAATTGGTGAAATAGCTGGGATAAACTTATTCGAGTACCAATTTTCTCCTTTCATTTTTACTAATAAAACCCTCGTGATAATCCCTAATAAAAAAGGAATACCTAGATAAATTGCCACACTTTCAGCTATTGTAACAATTGATATATCAATTATGGATCCTTGAAAACCAAAATACGGTGGCAAAACTGTTATGAATATCCAAGCATAAAAGCTGTAAGCAAATACTTGAAAAATACTATTTAAGGCAACTAAACCTGCTCCATATTCACTACTTCCCTCAGCTAAATCGTTCCAAACTAATACCATTGCTATGCAACGAGCCAATCCAATAAGAATTAAGCCAACCATATATTCTGGGAAGTCACCTAAAAATATTATTGCCAAAGTAAACATCAGAACAGGGCCTATAATCCAATTTAAAATTAGAGATATAGATAGAATTTTTATATTTTTAAATACCCTTGGTAATAGTAAATAATTAACTTTTGCAAGCGGTGGGAACATCATCAAAATCAAACCAATAGCTATGGGGATATTTGTTGAACCACGGCTTAATGAATTTATTTGTTTGGGAAAATCAGGGAAATAATAGCCAATGGAGACCCCAATTATCATTGCTATAAATATCCACAGAGTAAGATTTTTATCAAGAAAACTTAATTTTTTTGTAGTCACTTTCTTAAACCCTTTAAATGTGCTATTTAGTCAGATAGTTCATTTTTAGTATCACTAAAATAAAGTTTATCGATTATAAGTATTCCAACAAAATAGATGAAATCTTTAAATCCGTTGTCATAATCTTGTACCAAAAAACTACCAAATGTTAATGTCAAAAATAGCAGATAATAATTTATAAAACCAATTGATAGTGTTGCCTTATATTTTTTATTTCTTAATAACTGAATTAAACTTATTAATAAAAATATTGGTCCCAGCAATTCTAAAAATACTATAAAATAGAAAGAAACAGTAATTCCACCCGAGACTCTGCCGATTAAACTATCGCTAAATTTACCTACAAACCAAGCTGGTGGTAGATCACCAGTAAGCTTATGTAATGCCGGCACCAATAGAATTATTATTAGAATCAATAGAATTATTATTTTTTTCATAATTAAATATCCTTCTCTTCAATAAAATAGGTTTTCATTTTGCCTTTGCCTTTTATTTCTATTTCGCCACGCTCCGAATAGTTAAATTCTTCGTATTTGGATACCGCTTCTTTAAAGCGATGGGTTACTTGAACTTCACCTCGCTCGCCAGTTGATTCCATTCTACTTGCTGTGTTTACTGTGTCCGACCAAGTATCATAAATAAATTTATTATCACCTATTACGCCTGCTACAACTGGACCGCAATCTAAACCGATTCTTACTTCTATTTTAGTGCCGTCGGCTGTGGTATAACCTTTCATCATTTCTTTGATTTCTAAAGCCATTTTAGCAGCTCTGCGTGGGTTGTCTTTTTGAATCTCTGGTAATCCAGCTGCTGCCATATAGCTATCGCCAATAGTCTTTATTTTTTCTAAGCCGTATTTATTAGAAATAGTATCGTATTTACTAAATATTTTATTTAATGCTTCTACTATCCGCCTAGGATCTGCATTT
>JAONBD010000028.1 GCA_028376765.1 Candidatus Kapaibacterium sp. | reverse complement strand
TGCACATTAATCCCCATCTTCTAATATAAATATATCTTCGATTGTTAGTTTGAAAATATTGGCAATTTTTAAAGCAATAATTGTAGATGGTACAAACTTTCCTCGCTCTATCGAATTTATAGTTTGACGAGACACACCAATTTTCTCAGCTAAATCAGCTTGTGAAAAATTGAGCTTTGCTCTTTCTACTTTAATTGTGTTTTTCATTTAGAGTATCGAATATATGATTATTGCCGCAAAAAATAGAATTGTAAGAATAATTATGCTACTTTTATCACTTTTGAAATTATCAGTTGCCCCACCTTCGTTGTAATTCCATTGTGGATCAAATCTTAGAGAGTAGTTGAAATAGATGTTATACAGTAATAAAGCAAATGGAATTGTCCCATGAAATAATCCCACACCTCCAAAATCTTCGTCGAAAGCCATTATAAAACTAAAAGATATATTTGGGATTAAAATTGCAGATATAAACATCTGCATTGATTTTGCTCTGATTTTCTTAACTCGCTCGTCCTCTAGCTTTTCTTTGCTCATCATCATATTGAACAGACCAATAGAAAGTAGTGATAATGAAAGCATTATATGCTGCCAATTATCAATAGTTTTAAAAACTTTGTAATCTGTCAATGAAAATACTAATATAAAAAGAGTTGCAATTGCTGGTAAAAACAACCCAAATTGCTTGCCCCAATAACCTTGCATTGGGTAAGGTGTGAATCCTTTTTTCATTGAACACCTCTAAATAAAAAATATATTAATGGTAAAAGTAGAACTGCAATTAGAAAAATTATAAATTTAGTACTTTTGATATTATCAATTACTCCGCCATTACTATAGTTCCAATTGGGATCAACTTTTAAACTGTAATTAAAATAAATATTATATAATATAAATGCTGTTAATATTAATGTCAAAGTTGTAAAATCGCTATGGCTAAACCCTTCTATAAAAGAGCTAAAAAATCCGATAGTAATTATTGGTACAAATAAAAAAGAAATAAACATTTGCATAGTCTTTGCTCTTATAAGCATCACCCTTTCATCTTCGACTTTTTCTTTGCTCATCATCATACTAAAAAGACCGAAGCAAAGTAGCCACAAAGTACCAACAGCATGGTCTTGTGAATTAGAACTTTTAAATATAGTAAGGTCAAAAAAGCCGAATGCTATAATATAAATTGTTGAAATCATTGCAATTACAAACCCAAATTTCTTGCCCCAATAACCTTGCATGGGGTATGGTGTGAATCCTTTTTTCATTGACCTATTCCTATAATTATTGATCTAAAATTATACATTATTACCCCTTATTAAATATTAGATTAATTGTAAATAAACTTGAATAAAATACTAATACTAATACCAGTAACTTTAATATTATACTTTTATTAGATAAGGGTGTTTTGAATTTTTTGGCTATGTCTTCATGTATCCAATCAGGGTCTTTTTTAAGGTTATTATTAAAGTTATACAAATAGATCAACTGAAATATTAAAATATAAAATCCCAAAGTGGCATAACCGAATGTATTTGCATCGCCTATTTCGCTTAAGTTCACAAACATATTGGAAATTATCATTACAAATAAAAAATGCCCTGTAGTCATAAGTGACTTAAATCTGACTAATTGTACTCTTTCGTCTTCAACTTTCTCCGCAGAAAAAATTCTAAGGTGCAAAAAGACAATCAGTAAAACGGATAATGATTTGTAAAGCCAGTTGCCAAATTCTTGATTTTGATATTGAAATTTTAATGCAATTGTTATAATTATTGATACAAATATAATTCCAATAAAATACTGAATGTATTTCTTAAAGGGGTAGGGGAATATTATATATGGGTTTAAGTTATCTTCAGACATAAAAAATACCGTATGTTCATTTCAAAAAAACAAATATACAGTATTCTTTACAAAATGTCAAGCAGGCTTTACAAGAATCTATATTTTTATCAATTATTTGATGTTGGTGATAGCAATTTGGGTTTTATCAGCTTTCATTATTTTTTCAAAATCTAGTTTGAACTTTGAATATTGCTCTGGTGAAACAATATCACTTTTCATTTTTGAGAATCTTCTACAAATTAGTTTATTTGCTTTTTGTTCAAAGCTGATATTATAATCGAATATTTCATTGGATATTGAAACATTGTTTGGCATTTCTATTAACTTTTTACCATCAGGAATATTGATTGTAAAATTTTCCTCATTAAAATCAGAATTATAAACCATCCAAAGTGCAAGGGGGTACTTTCTGTTTTCTTGAGAAACAATTTCAGAAAATTCGAATACATCAGTCCATGGCACTTTGATTATTTCCATGTTGCCGATAGATGTGTATGGGTCCTTAGATTCGTATATGTATGAATAGCTTACAGAATCTTGTGTAGTACCAATATTATCCAAATTTAACTCTTTAAGCTTTACCGATGGCAATGAACCGCTCACTGCATCTTGCATTGCTTTGAACCTATCTACTTCTGATAAACTGGAAAAAGAAGATCTCATTCTAGCAGCCTCTCCACCAGCTTTTATTGTTTTAGTTAATATTTCTGCTTTACTATTATCAAGGTTCATTACAGTATTTCTAATTACAAAATTAGATTTCCTTGTTTTTGGATCTAATTTTTTTATCCCACTTACTTCCTTGTTAATATCTAAGGTTATTGAATTTTTAAGGCTGAAATCATAAGAGGCAAATGGAAGTTTATCTGAAGTTAACTCTATGTAATAATCAGAATCATTGAGCTGCAAGCTGGCAATACAATGGTTGAAATCTATTGATGGCAATGGCATCGACTTTTCTCCATTTTCTCTAGTATTAACAAGTACCAGGTTAGCATCAATCCCAACTTCATTGCACAGGGAAACAAATAGAGTAGAAACATCCTTACAATCACCAATTTTGGTGTTAATAACATTAGAAGCCTTCTGAGGAATTAATCCAGATTGTCTGAAGTTGATTGAGCTATATCTAATGTTATTTACAACATAATCGTAAATAATTCTAGCTTTTTGAATATCAGAAAAATCTTTTAAATTATTATTAAATAAGTTTTTTATTACTTGTTTTACCTCAATATCATCATCAGCTTTTTTTTGTGCTAATCTCTGGTACCACTTATTAATATAATTCCAATCTGGAATAGAAGAGTAGTTTAGAACAATTCCAATATCATCAAGGTAAGGCATAAAATTTTCATATTTAATAGGAGGAATATTTTCCATTTCCCATGTGTAAATTTTAAAATTATTTTTAGAATTAATAGTTGGTTTAAGATCAGAATTAGAAAGTAAATATTTAAATTCAGACTCTCCTTCAATTGCAAGAGTGTATTTTACTTTTTTAGATGGGAAGTAAGTATTAAAATACATTTTATCCCAATAATGACCTATTAATGTTGGGTATTGGCTTGTTGAAATAGTATAAATAATTTTGACGGCATCACCTTCTTCTAAGTTAGTAAAGACCAACTGTGAAGAGTTTTGTTCAGCTCTAAGGTTTGTTCCATCTGCTTTTAATACCTCAGCAAGTTCAATATTATATTTTTGATTGCCATAATGAGGTATATAATATTCTTGTAAAATGTCAGTTCCATCTTTATTTATGGCTTTTGCAAGGAAGAAATATTTTTGAATAAAGCCACCATTCTCATATTTAACAGATTGCACTTCATTATGTAAAATTTCAATGTTTTCATCCTTCAAATTCATGTGTGATTGGTTATCACTATAAATTGCATTTAAATCAGGTTTTTCAAACATTTCCCAAATTGAATTTTCACCGTTTATAAGTCGTAGTTGTTCTAGTGAGGAATAGCTGTATGGATAAATATCAGTGATTAATTTATATAATTTTGAAGCTTTATTTTTATCTCCATATTCTTTTTCCAAGTTCGCAATTTGTGAAATTAAATAGGTGCTTTGTGGCTTCATAGAAAAAGCATCATTATAATATTGTTTTGCTTCTTCTATTAAGTGTAGATCTTCATAATAGGCAGCGATTTTACTGTAGGTACCTGGATAATTTTTATCATTTTCCAATATTTCGTTATAAATCTCTAGGGCTGTTTCAGTATTCCCTTGGCTAGACTGTAATTTTGCGTATTCGTTCATAAAGGAAAGACTAAAAGTATTATCTAAGTAGTCATCAAGTATATCAATAGCTTTTTTTACATCTTTTAATTGACTTGCATAATGATTAGCTACAGATCTAACATAGTATGAATTATTAGGATATTTATCGTATGCTTCGAATATTAAATCTCTTCTTCTATCAAATTCTTTCCTTTTGTAGGCAAGGGATATTTTTTTTACATAAAGACTTTGGTCAATAAAATCATTGAATAAATTTTCCATTTTAGTAATAATTTCATCACATTTATCATAATTTTCTGCTTCGTAGAAATCACTATATTCAAGTTCCAAGGAAATAGGGTCGTTTGGTGCTGATTTTCTAAGTTTTTCAAGTTCTAAGCTATGGAGAGTTCTTTTTCCAGATTTAGAATAAAGCTCAATTAATTCTCTTTTTAATATTGGTGATTCTCCCATTGATTTCTCTAATCCAATTAGAACATTTCGAGATTCCTTAAACTTTTGATTGGCAACTAAAACTTGATTTAATAGATAGCTGTTTGCTATTATAGATTCATTTTTATTTATTTTAGATTTAAAGAATAATTCAGCTGGATTATCTATAATTGTAATTTCATTGTCTGATTTTTTATACTCTTTATAATTAGCAGAAGATTCTAACTGAACAGCTTTATTATCTTTTGTAAATCGCAGAGTAAAATTATTGTCGTCTATTTCGCTAGATCCAAGTTGAAGCAGTATTCTATTCCAACCTTTGTTTAATTGGACTTTTGCTAAATAAGTATCAATATTATTGTTCCTTTCTTCTTTTTCAGAAAATACAAGTTGGTCATTAAGGTAAGCTTTTACTGATCCTGATGTACCGAGTCTTAAAACTAATTCTTGTTGAAATTCGGATTTAATATAACTTTGAGCAAAAATTATTGAGCTTTCATGACTAAGGTAATAATTCATAAAAGTCCATAGCTTATTTTGTTTTGTAGGCAATTCAAACCAATCAACCATAAAGTTTGTTTTGCTTTTGAACTTGGTACCAACTTTAGGATTTTCTAATGGTCCGAAATTATTATCAAAACCAGAGCCTGAAATATTTTCAAACTCTCCAACAGCAGACCAATTTTTAATCACACAAATACTTTCAATTATATCTGATTGCTTTTTGTACTGCCTAGTAGAATTATAATATCTTTTTAGTAAGTCTGAAATAATACCATTTGCAGAAGCATTTAACTTCTGTTCCTCTAAGGCATTTTCTAGAAGATCAATTACTTCATCATTTGCAGAATCCCCGAATGTACTTATATATAATTTGTCATGAATCGAAATAAAGTAGCTCGAAGCATTTTCATTATTTAAAATATTTTGGAGGTGCTTTTCTAAATCAATTTTGTAATAATATTTACCATACATACTTATTAGAAGTGCATCTGCTTCTACATTTCCATTTTTTGATTCATTTAACAGCACTTCATAAATACTTTCTCTATCACCTTTTATTAAGGCATCATCAATTATAGTTGCAGAAGTTATATTTAAACAAAAAATAATAAGTGCAATCATTAATTTCATATTTTTCCTGTGTCATTTTTCTAATTTATTTTGTTGTGTTCTATTACTAACGAATGATAGATTGCTTTGTTTAATTTTTTACAGATTATAACCAATTCAATATAAAAAAAGCTCTGCCTTTTTGAAAAGACAGAGCCGAGTCGAATTTAGAGTGTAGTATTTTTATTTAGAAATTATAAAAGGGACTGCCTTATTAAAATCTTCAGATTCAATTTTAATAATATATGAACCACTTGATAAAGCTCTAATATCTAGGGTTTTATCAAACCCATTCATTGTTGTTTCTAACAATAACTGTCCATCGATATTTAACAATAATAATTTTGCATTTGATATTGATTCACCAAGTGAAATAGTAACTTCATCACTAGCTGGATTTGGTGATATATTTGTTTTGGCATCAACACCATAGCTAACAGAAGCAATACCTTCAGCTTCTAATGGAATCTCAAGATCTAAAGACTGAGAGTCATCTAAATTAATGTTTGTAGTGAATTTTTTAAAACCAAGTTTATTTACCCTGATTTTATATTCTCCATTTGGTAAATTAGCCATACCAAATGAACCATCAGAAAGAGAGTTGCCATACATAACTGGCTTGCCATCTTTTTCTAGAACTAAGTCTGCTCCAGAAATATAAACTGTAGTTCCATTTTCTTTAACATTTCCTGTAATTTTTGATGAACCAGGAGCAATCTCTCCCATTTCTTCCATTACAATTTCAATTTCTTGATCCTCGCCTTCAACAAAGTTAAGAACTGTAGCATCTTCCCAAGCTATAGTAGCAAGATCACCATCTACATAAAAACCAGGTAAAAAATCTCTAGTTTGAGGCATTGCCAATATAATTGTTTCACCTTCAGCTACTTTTATATTAAAATTACCATCTTCTGAAATTGTTCCAACATTAAAGCTATTATTTGTTGCACCATTGTCATTTATATTCATTACTAGAATAAGCACATTTTCTATCAAATTCTGATTCATATCAACAACGCTACCCTTTAAGTTGATATTAAATTCTTCATTGTCTCCATCAAATTGGAAATTTATATTTTCTAAATTGCCAGTAAGCTTAATAATTTCAGCTTTATTAGGATCTTTTGTTTGATTGTAATATAATGGGTAAGTAATGTTATTTAACCTTGCATAAGCTCGGTATTCAAATTCAGATGGTAATTCTATTTGATAAAAACCATTTTCATCTGAAACAACTGCCGCAGAATAATTCTGTTCCCATCCAGATGCCGAAATTGATCTTCCATCGAAGTTAACAGAGGCTTTAACAGGGTTACCATTTTCATCACTTGTATATCCAGACACAGTATAATATTTATATTCTTGACTAGTTATATTAAATGAAATTTCTTTTGTCTCTCCGCATGAAATAGAAAGAGGAGTTGCATCTTCTTCGTTAAAAGCATTTTCATAATAAACTAGATCACCTCTTTTGGTTTGAACTCCAATTATATATTCACCTTCTTCAACTTCAATTTGAAATTTCCCATCTAATATTTCTACAAAATACTCTCTACCAAAGCCATTTTCGTTTTCTAATTTGTTATATAAAAAGGCGAAACCATTTCTGATAGGATTATTATCTTTATCTGTAACAATACCTGTAATAATAGCAGGGTTTGCACAAGAACTAACCATCACACTTAATGAAAAATACGCTCTTATGTATTCTTTTCCTTCAAGCTTAGCTAAAACTGTAAACGAATAGTAGCCCTTACTTTTTGGAGTCCAGCTTAGTTCACCAGTTTCAGTATTGAAATCTACTTCTTCGTTATTGTCATTTATTAAAGTATAAATAATTTTAGCATCTTTATCATCAGAATATTCCGCATTAAAAGTATAGTTAAATACTTCGTCTATTACTGCTGTTGCTTGTTTTTGAGTGTTTTCAAACCTAATGGCGTATCTATCCTTTTCTTTAATATCAGATCTTACTTCCATTGTAATTTCTTTAGAATCGCCACAATCAACGTTAATAGCCTCTGCTTCAGTTATTCCGTAAGCACCATTATACCATTGTTCTATTTGATTGTCATTACCCTGAAATACTAGATAGAACGAACCTTTTGTTAGCTTTGATTTTGCTGTTCCATCTTCTACTTTTAAGAAATTTGAATTGTAATATCCAAACTCATTTTCACCAGAAACTATTGATAGATAACCATCAACATTATTGCCATCTTGGTCTATTACATTAACTGTAAGGTTAGTCTCTTTTTCACAATCAGAAACTTGGATTTGCACAAATTGTTGAGTCATAACTTCAGGTTTATCAGTTAAGTATGCTTCAATAAAAAAGATGTAAATACCTGCCTCATTAGGTGTCCATTTAATTACACCTGATTCTGTATTTATTTCAGCATTTTGTGGATATCTGTAGTTGCGTTCAAAAAAAGATGAATCATTAAATAACCTGTAACTAATTTCTTCATCTTCATCAAGACCATCATAAAAGCCCTTAATGTCGTAAACATATTCTTTATTTAGCAGAATTGTTTGTTCGGGATAAGACCTGATTTCTATGTACTCTGGATAGCCTTCATATTCTTTAACTGAAAATGCATTCGATTCAACTATTTCGCGATCTATTTCTGCTGTAACTTTAAAGAAAACATCTTCATCAATGTCAAAAGATGTTGACCAAGAAGCTTTTAAAAGTTTCCCATCGAGACCCATAAATTTAGTTGAGTCAATTACATTATAGTTAAGATCATCTAATTTTAGCTCAGCTATTTTTTCTGCATTTTCTAGAGAAAAATTACCAGCTGCATCAATTTCATCTGAAGCATATATAGTATAATTGTTTGGAAGCTCTTGATCCGATTCCAAAAAGTGTAACCATTCAATGCTTAGTCTTCCAATCTCTTCTTCAAAAAATCCATTTGCATCAATTCCACGCATTTGGTTCTGAGAAAATGCACTTGAACTGAGTCCAAATAGCAAACCTGAAATCATTATCAGGTGTAAAAAAGTTTTGTAGGTATGTTTGAACATAGCTTGTACCTCGTGTGTATTATTTAATAAAAATTATTTAGCTTTGATTAGCTTAATATTAGCTGGATGTTTTAAATCCGTTTATTATAAATACACAGCTAGAATTGATTGGTTACAAATAATTATGAAAATAAATTATTTATTAAACCTTATATCTTTACAAAGTTCAAATTGAAAATCTTATTGCTAGATTCTATTTTTAATATATAATAACCCGAACCCAATTTCCCAATATTTATAGGAATCTTAGGATTGACATTAGTATTAGAGATGATAGCATTACCTTGGATATCATAAATAATGTAATCAAAAAGAGTTAGTTTGTTGTAATTTTTAATATAGAGAACTTCAGTTGCAGGGTTGGGGTAAAGCTCCAATTTTAGTTCATTAGTTGATCTATTAATGTTTGTTTCTTGTTTTTTTATTCCTTTAGAATAAACCCAATATTTTGATTCTGATATGTTGTTATAATTAGTTGCATCAATTACAATTTCTATTTGATTTTTACCATCTGTAAATTTTCTATTGATATTAAAAATGTCATCTCTTTTTCTTAGAAACTCGTTGCCGCCAGCACTCTGCCATAGACCTACAAATTCTCCATCGATGTAGACATCTGCTTTTTGGTTATAGATACTATCATCAAATTGCCTTACAATTCTTACCCCTTGATTATCTTTAATTAGGTTTGCTGTAAATTTTGAAATACCATTGTGATATTGAGAAAACAACTCTTCACCTTTGAACATATACTCATTAGGGTAAGCTGCGTAAAAATAATCATTAATAAAATCACCTTCTAGGCTATAATTGGTTCTAGAAATATCTAAATTGTTGCTTAAATCGATACTGTCAGTTAGGTGAATAAAGCTAGTATCATTCAAATAAAGAAAGGATAAAGTTCTAATGTAAACATCTGAAGTATTATTGGTACCTCGCTCCATATCAAATTTGCCATTTGCTAAAAAAGTAACTGGGTCAGGGAGTTGATACCTAAACATACTCCTTCTCAATGAGTCTACAAATGTTTGTCCAGCAAATGGACTTTCGAATGGTCCAGAAACAAAATAGTAGCCTCCATTGAAATAATCTTCAGTTCCAGTCCCAATATGAGTAGGATAATTGATATTATCGATATAAAATCGTTCATCTCCCTCTAAATGACCATCATTAAATGCTTTATTCTCAATGGATTCGTAGATAACTCCAAGGAATTTTCCTGAACCATTTACAGTTGCCATATCGTGCGAATTAATATTATCTTTTGGCTTTTTATCATTAAAGTAACTAGTTAAGTAGCCATAGGATCCTTGAATATTTTCGTCAGAATAATCTACTACTATTTCTATATCCTCAATATTGATTTTTGAATTATTTTCCAATTCTATTTTACACGATGTATCAAAAATCATTGGAAGTTTGAAAATCATATTACCCAAAGAGTCTAAGCCATTCACAGCATTAGCATTTTGCACAGCATCGAACGAAGAAGTACCGAAAAACATACCAATTGGTGCATCTACAGATGGCTCTTCTCGTCCATCAAAATAGATTTTAATAATAATATTAGTTAATAAATCTTCTTTGAAAGGCATGGATAAATCTACTTGCGGCTTATAAGAATAATTTACAGGGCCAACCCAGATTGACTCTTCTACTTCATAGCCATGATCTTGTCCGCCTTCCCAATAATATATTGTTGTTGAATCACCAGCTACATAATCATTTTCTATTTTATTATGAAGCCAAAAAAATGATTCATTTGCATCCTTATCTTTAATAGTTGGTACTAATTTAAGATCAATACTATTTTTCCCTGAAGTGAATTTACTTGGAATAAATACAGTATCTCTATCATACCTGTAGTTGTAATTAAATGTTACTCCTGAAAAAGTAGCGGCACTTTCCCCATCTACATATACAATTTTTGGTATATTACCGCCTTTAGGATCTACACTTTGTATAAGCATTATACCCTCATTATTAGGGTCCACTTCTAATGTCAATGAAGAACTTTGTCTGTAGGCATGGTACCATCCATAAGATCTGGTAATAGGTTTTGGTTTCCTTAATTCATCGATTTTGATCATAAGTTTCGATATTCTGCTTTTTCTATTTAAATCCAATTCAATATTTTTATTATTTAATGTATCTAAATTTTTAAAGGTAAAGCTTTGTGAGTTTTCAGCTAAACTCCAATATTCATTTTCTTCTAAAAACAATAAATCATCATAGTTATTTACAAATTTGTTTTCATAAATTCTTTCATCGCTGAACTTAGAATAATTGAAATTAAAGTAACTGTTTGCATCATTTTTATACTTTATAATAAGCCTTTCGTTAAAGTGGATTCTACCATAAGAAAATACACCTCCGCTACCTTGAAGGTAATCGTAAGTTAAGGGGTAATCAAAGCCATTGGGTTTATTCCAAAATAAATCAAATTGCTTTAACTTTAAAGAAGGAGTTTTTTCATTATCAAAGAAAAAATAAATTGAGTCATTAGCATCAGTTCTCCAGAATCTATTTAAAGTACCGGGACCAATTGCATCAAAAACTATTGGTAAATCATCAGTATAAACAAAGTGACCATCATCAATATTATAACCTTCTTTATCATAGCTCGAAAACATATAATCTACTCTATCAAATTCTAGGTAGGGTAGGTTATTGAATTCATCTCTAAAGCTTAAATTTTGGCTTAATAAATTTAATGAGAATAAAGTTAATAAATAGATGTAGATTTTCATATTGTTTTTTTGTTTTAATAAAGTACAATAGTAAAGACACAATTAATCTAAAAATGTCCCAAGTTTTGGCACAAGTCTTGCTGAAATGATGTTATTAATATGGAGAATATAAAAATGGTATCACCAGGACAACAAATAATAAGAAACATAAATAGGCTAAGTTATAGCTCATCAAATTTAGATAATTTATTTTTAGCTAAAAAATCAACTAAAAAATTACCTTTATTTGAAAGACCTAAACAGGAAGAAATTAAAGCAAAATACAGCAAGTTAGATTTAAATGAGTATCTCATCAAAGATCCTGAATCAACTTTTTTAATAAGAGTACAGGGCGATTCGATGAATGGTGCTGGTATAAATACTGGCAATATAATAGTAGTTGATAGATTAGAGGAAGTTAAAAGCGGACAAATTGTTGTCGCAGCTATTAATGGTGACCTATTAGTGAAAAAACTTATTAGGACTAATGAAGGAACAGAGCTACACTCAGCAAATAAAAATTACCCAACTATACAAATAGATTCTGAGGATTCGTTTGACATTTGGGGTGTAGTGAAATCGGTTATTAAACCCGTTTGATAATATTATTGAATTAAAAAATAACAGGCGACTTTTATAGGTCGCTTTTTTTTGCGTTGCAATAAATCTAGCATCTTGCTAATAATTTCTTAAATTACATTTTTAAAGCATTATAAAATTGATATGGCTGAAGAGAAAAAATTAATAGACAAAATAGAAGAAAATCAGAAACAGGCTGTTGTAATTCCCAAAAATTTATCGGTATTACCGCTGCGGGATATAATTATTTATCCTAATATGATTTTTCCAATCCTGATTGGAAGAGCAAGTACTTTAAAAGCAGTGGCTGAAGCTGTGGAAAAAGAAAAATTTGTATTTGTGTCTTCTCAAAAAAATCCCGATGTTGAAGACCCGGGATTTGATGATATATATAAATATGGTACAATTGCTAAAATTATTCAGGTGCTAAGATTACCTAATAATTTATTAAAAGTACTTGTTGAGGGTCTTTTCCAAGGAAAAGTTGTTAAAACTATTGATAACAAAGATTATCTGGAAGCAGAAGTTACTCAAATTGAAAATAATTTTAATCCTAAAGATAAAGAACTAAAAGGACAGATTAGACACACATCTATCCTTTTTAAAGAATATATTCAAACTAATAACCAAACACCTCCAGAGATTTATTCCGCATTTGAAAATATTGATGATCCACTTCGTAAGCTTTATTATGCAGCGGCTAATGTGTTGTCAAAAATTGAAAAAAAACAAGAAATATTAGAGACAAAAACCTTAAAGAAACAATATTTTAAGCTTAGTTCAATTATCTCTGAAGAGCTCGAAATGCTTAAAATTGAAGAGGATATTGAAGAAAAAGTGATGGATTCGATTCATAAAACACAAAGAAAGTTTTATGTTCAAGAGCAAATCCGTGCTTTGCAAAAGGAACTTGGGGAAGATGAAGAACTTTCACCAGAATTGATTCATCTCAAAAAATCAATTGATGATTCTAAACTGCCTGATCACGTAAAGTTAAAAACCGATGAAGAATTTGATAGGCTTAAAAAAACACCATCTTTATCGCCAGAGTTTGGTGTAAGCAGAAATTATTTAGAAACTATAGCATCGCTACCTTGGTATAAAAAAACCGAAGATCATTTAAATATAGATCATGTTAAAAAAATATTAGATGAAGATCATTACGATTTATTAAAGCCTAAGGAAAGGATTTTAGAGTTTATTTCTGTATTGAATCTTGCAGGGAATCTAAAAAGGCAAATAATTTGTTTGGCGGGACCTCCAGGCGTTGGTAAAACATCTTTAGCCAAGTCAATTGCAAATGCTTTAGGTCGTAAATTTGTTCGATTCTCTCTAGGTGGCGTACGTGATGAAGCAGAAATAAGGGGACATAGAAAGACTTACATTGGGGCAATGCCAGGAAAAATTATTCAATCAATGAAAAAGGCTGGTACTGTAAACCCTGTTATTTTACTTGATGAAATTGATAAAATGACAACTGATTTCCGTGGTGACCCATCATCTGCTTTATTAGAAGTTTTAGATCCTGAACAAAATGCAAATTTTACAGATCACTTTTTAGAAGTAGAATATGATTTGTCTAATGTTATGTTTATAACAACTGCGAATGTAAAATTTAATATTCCAGAACCTCTTCTCGATAGAATGGAAGTTATTGACTTATCAAGTTATCTAGATCCAGATAAGTTAGAAATTGCAAAACGACATATAATTCCAAAACTTAAAAAAGAATATGGGATTGAAGATTTCAGTGTGGAAATACTTGATTCTGCAATTATGAAAATTATTGAAGAATATACAAGAGAAGCTGGTGTCAGAAATCTTGAAAGGAACATTGCTTCAATTTATAGAAAGCTTGCTAAAGATATTGTTACTGAATATGATAATAAACGTAAATCAAAATCATTAAGAAAAAAAGCACTACATACTAACCCTTATTTTAAGTCGAGCTTTAAAGATAAGAAATTTATAATTGACGAAGATAAAATTGAAGAGTACCTAAAAGTTCCAAGATTTAAAAAGAAACAAGATGAACTGCTCGATAAAATTGGTGAAGCAAGAGGACTTGCTTGGACTTCAGTTGGTGGAGATACAATGCCAGTTGAAGTGAATATTATGCCGGGTGCAGAAAAATTAACTCTTACTGGAATGCTTGGCGATGTGATGAAAGAATCTGCAACTGCAGCACTTTCATTCGTAAGAAGCAATTATAAGTCATTAAAATTACCAGAAGGATTTAACCAAAAAAAGGAAATCCATATTCACGTACCAGAAGGTGCAATCCCTAAAGATGGGCCTTCTGCAGGTATAACAATGGCATTAGCCTTAATATCTGCTGCTGCTAAGATTCCGATAAGGGGAGATTTAGCAATGACAGGCGAGATTGATTTGCGTGGTGATGTAATGCCAATTGGTGGTCTAAACGAGAAGCTACTTGCTGCAAATAAACTTGGAATAAAAACCGTATTTATTCCAGCTGATAATGAAAAAGACTTGGTAGAAATAAACGAAAAAGCAAAAGAAGGTTTAGAAATTATACCAATTAAACATGTAAAAGATGCACTTCCTATAGCTTTTAAGGATTGGGGGAAACATATTGCTAAGAAAAAACTTGGTAAGATATAAGCTTAACTATATTTGTTTACTTGCTTTTTTCAGTTTGTAAATTAAATAAGCAATTACTAGAAGAGATATAAAAAGCAAGATTCCTAAAAAAAATGATATTATATCAGTTCGGAATTTTGCTTTTTCTATTTCGTTAGTAAGTTCTTTGATTAAAATAGAATTTTTCACATCCTTTTTTTGTGCTAAGGAGAAAGTACGAGATTGCTCCAAGCTTTGATCTATCTTTCCTTTTACTTTATCTCTATAAAGCAAAGCACTATCATTCTTGCCGAGCATATTGTAATTACTAATTATTTTACCGTAAATATGGTCATCTTTTGATCCAATTTTATCGTAAGTGTTTATTAATTTGAAGAATATTTGGTTCGATTTATTGAACAGATCGAGCGAGGAATATATCTCTCCAAGTTTATATTGTGATTCTGCTAGCTCTTTGTAACTTTTAATATCTCTAAGTCCGATACAAGCAATTTCAAAATAATCGATACTCTTAGTGATTGAATCTACCGATAAAAATAAGAAAGCATAATTTAAGTAGGTAAATGCTTTTCCAAAATGATAAATATTCCGATGTGAAATATTAAATGCAGAATCCAAAGCAGCCTTTCTGCTATTAAAATTATAGGTATCATTTCTTGAAAATGAATTTAATTTATTCACCTTAACAGAATCTGATAGGTCTGAATTAGTAATTGTATCAAATTCTGAGCTGAAACAAACGGATATCGATATTAGTAACAAAGTTAATATTTTCATAATACAAACTTAAATAATCTTATTTTTGAATCTAAGATATTTTTAAAATAGAATTAGGTAAGCAACTAATTTATTATATTGTTAAATATGAAAAAGAAAGATTATATATTTGGGACACATTCCGAAGAGCTAAATAGACTGGGCTATCAACATCGTGTTTGGCTAAAAGAAACAATTTCTGCTTGGGAAGAAGCTGGAATTGGTAAAGGTGCTACTGTAATAGATTTAGGCTCTGGACCTGGCTTTGCAAGTATTGACTTAGCTTATTTGGTTGGGGATAGTGGTAAAGTTATATCTGTTGATAAATCTTCAATTTTTATAGAATATTTAAATAATTATGCCGAAGGATTATCTCTAAATAATGTTGATGGTGTTCTACAAGACCTGCAGAATTTTGACCTCAAAAGCAACATAGCTGACTTCGCTTATGCGAGATGGGTTTTTTCATGGGTGAAAAACCCAAAAGGTATTATACAGCGAATTGATAAATCCTTAAAACCTGGTGCTAAGTTCATTGTACAAGAATATAGTAATTGGGATGCTTTAGCAATGGAACCAAGTAGTTCAGAATTTGAAGCTTTCTATAATGCTGCAAGAAAAAGCTTTGATTTGGACGAAGGCGATGTAAACATTGGATATAAAATCCCACAATATTTTAATGATTTAAATTATAAAATAGATTCAATAAAACCACTTATCAAAGTTGGAAGACCTAATTCATTAACTTGGAATTGGATTAGTTCATTTGTAGATATTTATGGGAAGTTATTAATTTCCAGAGAGTTACTATCTGAAGAAAACTATGATGCGTTTAAGCTAAAAATTAAGGGTCTTTCTGATAAAAATGATGCCTTTTTTTCTACTCCGCAAATGATTCAAATAATAGCAACAAAACAATAATATTAATGTTAGATACAGAAATATATGAGGAGCTTAAATCAATTTGTAAACAATTGGATATAAAGATTATTTATGAAGCAAACGGTCAACAAAAAGGTTTCGCCTTGGTGAATGGAAGAAAGCATATAGTAATTAATAAATTTTATAGTTTGGAGCAGAAAATAAAATCATTATCTGATGCAATGAAAAATACAGATTTAGATGGCATATTTATAAAACCTGCAATTAGAAGCTATATTTATGATATTTCGATTGGGTTTTAGTTAAGCCAACTATTAAAAAAGCACAAAATAATTTGATGCTCCTAAAGAAATTTAAAATTTCTTAATTTAGTTTTTTGAAAATAAATCAAATTTAAAAATGATATTATCTGGCAAAGAAATAGAAAGAAGGCTGGGAAATGGTATAAAGATTGACCCATATACGCCCTCACAATTAAATCCAAATAGTTATAACTTAAGGCTTCATAACAAGCTACTTGTTTATGATAACAATATATTGGATATGAAAGCAGAAAATACAGCTACTGAATTAATAATCCCTGAAGAGGGTTTGTTACTTGAAAAAGACAAATTATATTTGGGAAGAACAGTAGAATATACTGAGACAAACGATAGCGTCCCGATGCTTGAAGGAAGGTCATCAATAGGTCGCTTAGGTCTTTTTGTTCATGTCACAGCAGGATTTGGGGATGTTGGATTCTCGGGATTTTGGACTCTTGAAATGTTTTGTGTACAACCAATTAGAATTTATCCAAATGTACAAATTTGTCAAATATTTTACCATTCAATAGAAGGTGATTACGAAACCTATGAGGGTGGGAAATATCAAAAAAACAAAGGTGTTCAGGCTTCATTACTTTATAAGGATTTTGAAGGTAAGTAGTTGTAATTAAAAAAAGTACTTGACTCTAAAAAAATAATTTACTAATTTCAATGGAACTTTTCTAAAATCTAAATAAGGCTGCACTTTATGAAAGTACTAATTACAGCTTCGACCGGTGAACTAGGAAGAAAAATCATTGATAGTTTAATCTCGCTTGGTTTCCCTAAGTTCAGAATAATAGCTGGTGCAAGAAATGTTGAAAAAGCTAAAGAAATTTATGATGATATAGAGGTAAGACATTGCGACTTTGATGATAAAAACTCTTTACTTTCTGCTTTCGATTTGTGTTCATTAGTGCATATAATCCCAACTTTAGATTTGCCTGAAAAACGAATTGTTCAAATGAATGATACAATAGATGCGGCTAAAGAAAAATCAGTTCACAGAATAACATGGTCGGGCCTTGTAGCCTCGGAGAAAACTTCAAAATTTTCGATTGCTCCCTACTTTGTTTATAGCGAATGTAAGCTTATGCAATCAGGACTTGATTATACAATTCTTAGAAATGGAATGTATTTTGATCCTGTTTTTGATTGGATTCCTGATATTATCAAAATGAAGAGACTTAAATACCCAGTAAGTAGGGGTAAAATAGCATACATATCGAGAGAAGATATTGCTTATGCTACTGCTAAAGTTATTTCTGAAGATGGACATGAAAATAAAGAATATAACCTAACCTCGCCCAGAGCCTATTCTATGGAAGAACTAGCTGCTCTAATTGGTGGATTTACAGGAACAGATGTTAGTTTTAAGAAAATTTCTGACGATGAATACAGGCTATTGTGCTATAATGATGGTCTGCCAGAACCAATAACAGAAATATTACTAACTATGTACAAAGCAGTAGATAATAATGAGTTTTTAGCATCTAGTGATTTTGAGACAATAACTGGTCGCCAAGCATTAAGCCCAAATAAATACCTAAAAAAATACTATAAAGCTCAAGTTTAAAGATCAATTTGTTGATTCATAAACACAATTAAAAAAATTGTATCATTTTCCTTAAATTGCGATGAAAATGGAAAATGATATAATGAAAAAATATTTACTTACTTCTGCTCTACCATACTCTAATGGCTATTTACATCTTGGACATTTAGCAGGAGCTTATTTACCTGCTGATTTATTTGCACGTTTTAAAAGACTAAACTCTGAAGAGGTCTTATATGTTTGCGGTTCAGATGAACATGGTGTTGCAATCACTATTGCAGCCGAAAAAGAGGGAGTTACCCCACAGGATATTATAGATAAGTATCATTTTGCCAATAAATCAGCATTTGAGGGATTAAACATTAGTTTTGATATTTATAGCAGAACTTCCAATGAACTTCACCATAATACAGCTAGGGAGTTTTTCGCTGATTTTATTAAAAAAGGTTTTTTAGAAAAAAAAGAATCTGAACAGTTTTATGACGAAACTGCAAATATGTTTTTGCCTGATAGGTACGTGGAAGGAATTTGCCCTAGTTGTGGTAAAGAAGATGCAAGGGGAGATCAGTGTGATAATTGTGGTGCTTATTACTCCCAAACCGAACTTAAAAATCCGATTAGTTTGATATCTAAAAAGCCTCCACTGCTCAAAAAAACAGTCCATTGGTATTTTAAATTTGGTGATTTCCAAGACTTTTTGGAAAATTATATTAATCAAAATGAAGAGGCTTGGAAAGATAATGTGATAAACCAAACTAGAAGTTGGTTAAAAGCAGGCTTATCCGAAAGAGCTATCACTAGAGATTTGAATTGGGGTGTGAAAATTGACAACATCGAAGGAGTTGACCCAGAAGAAGCTGCTACTAAAAGATTATATGTTTGGTTTGATGCAGTTTTGGGTTACATATCTGCTACTAAAGAGTACTTTGGTAATGATGATTGGAAACAGTGGTGGCAAAGTGCAGATACTGATTATATTGCTTTTATCGGGAAGGATAATATTGTATTCCATACATTGATTTTTCCTGCAATGCTACATGCAAGAAGCGATGAAAATAACCCCTATCTCTTACCAAAAAATGTTCCAGCCCACGAATTTTTAAATCTTGAAGGACAGAAATTCTCAAAATCTAAAAATTGGTCTATAGATCTTAAGGACTTTTTAGATGACTTTAAAAACCCAACTTATGTTGATGTATTGAGGTATTCAATAGCAATGAGCTTTCCTGAAACTAGAGATGCAGATTTTACTTGGAAAGATTTTGTTGCAAGAAATAATAATGAATTAGCTTCAATTTTTGGTAATTTTATCAATCGTACCCTTCAGTTTTCACACAAAAATTTTGAAGGAAAGATTCCGAAACTAAGTGGTAATTATCAAGATTTTGACAATCAATGGAATAATGCAGTAGAACAAAATCAGTTTGATCAGCTTGAAAGTAACGATAAAGATTTATTAGAAAAAGTAATAGCAGAGCTATCTTCGGTTCAAGAGAGTTATAATAAATACAGATTTAGAGATGCAATTACTTCCAGTATGAATATTGCTAGAGCTGCAAATAAATATTTTAATGACGAAGAGCCATGGAAATCAGTTAAATCCAATCCAGAATTAGCAGCAAAATCTCTTTTTGTTTGTTGCCAATTAGCTTATAATTTATCAATTCTATTATCCCCAATTATCCCCAATTCTGCTAAGTATATTATGGACTTATTCAGTTCTGAAAATTATACTGGTGAATCGAATGGTAAATTAAAACAAGCAACCAACTATTGGGAAAAGATTACAAAACTAAACTTTAAGTCTGGAACGGCTATTCAAAAACCTGAAATTATTTTTGGGAGATTAGACGATTCATTTGCGGATAAGCAAATGCAAAAACTTGGAGATAAAAATAATAATTCTTCAAAGGAAGTTTTTGAAAATGTTATTACAATTGATGAATTTTTTAATGTAAAGCTTAGAACAGCCAAAGTTATTTCTGCCGAAAAAATTAAAAAATCGGACAAACTACTAAAATTAATTGTGGATTTGGGGGGAGAGCAAAGGCAAATTATTGCAGGAATAGCCAAGTACTACAGCACCGAAGAAATAGTAAATAAATACATAATTGTTGTTGCGAACCTAAAACCTGCAAAATTAATGGGTGAACTTTCTGAAGGTATGTTGTTGGCAGCAAACTTTAAAAAAGGACTTAAGCTAGCAACTTTTGATGGAGAAATCCCATTAGGTGCAGAGGTAAGATAGATCTAGAAAGTTATTGATTTTTAATATTCATCAATTTTAATTCTGTATTGTAGGCTTCAATTCTTGCATGGGCGTTTCCATCAACAATTAGGATAACAATCAACATTGCAATTGTTGTAATACTAATTGCTCGCCAAATTGGTGTGTCAATAAATAGAATAAGTAATGCTGCAAAAATAATTAGAACTGGAATTACTTTAAATACAACTTTATATTCTTTTAATGTACTTTCAGAACGTTCAATTTCAGATTGAAAAAAAGCAATTTTATTTGAATTATATGCATTTTCAAATTGAGTAAGCCTTGATTTATTTGTAAAAAATAAACCAATCCCTATAGTCATTAGCAATAAACCTGAAACTAACATTGGTAAGATGTATGCCTTGGCTAATTCTGTTTTCCCTAACTGCCAAAACCCAAAACTTGTGCTTAAAAATACAAGTGCAAAAAAGATAAAGAAACGAGTTGAGAAGACTTCGGCTTTCGCCCATTCTGTTGCAATTGTTAATATTACCATTTATTTTTTTATTAGTTTATAAAGTGTAAAATGAGTAAATGATGTTACAGACAAACTTCATTTTGAGTTTTAATGAACGAATTAGAATTTAAACTGTTATTTTTTACAATCCTTATTTCTTGTTTTGATTTAAATACTTTATCGTTTAAATCTAAATGTTTAATCATGTTTTCTGCAACTCTCTGAACAACATTTACCGGGACACTGTTACCAAATTGTTGATAAGCTTGAGTATTAGAAACTGAAATTTTAAATGTATCTGGAAATCCTTGTAATCTAGCACATTCTCTGGGTGTTAATTTCCTAGGATTTTTACCATCTTGTTGTATTAATATTTCACTACCATCTTTATAATATCTTGCAGAAAGTGTATTAGTATATTCAGAATTTTCATTAACCATTCCATAACCAAATCCTTTACCATTTAGTTTGTTTTCAGTTTTTCTACGCTGATGTCCTGCCCAAAGCTTATCAGAGATAGTAAATTTATCATCAACTTCTGTTTCTAATATATCACCAACTTTTGTAGGTTCATAAGTAGGCTCTGGAAATTCAAATTTTATTTTCTCATTTAAATATCCAACAATATAAATTCTTTCACGGTTTTGAGGAAGTCCAAAATCTCTGGCCCTTAAAATTTTGTATTGAACATTTTTATATCCAATTTCTTTCAGGTGTTCTAAAATTGTCTCTAAAGTTCTACCTTTATCGTGACCTTTTAGTTGCTTAACATTTTCTAATAAAAATGCTTGTGGTTTTTTATGAGTTAAAATACGTTCAATATCAAAAAACAATGTTCCTCTAGTATCTGAAAAACCTTTTT
>JAONBD010000027.1 GCA_028376765.1 Candidatus Kapaibacterium sp. | reverse complement strand
CCAAGTGTTACCAGTTTTTAACTTGCCTATTAAAAGATTTTTGAAATTAATTTAAAAGTAGAAAAATATATTCAAAAATTAATTGAACATTTAGAAGCTCAAATAAATAAAGAGGATTAAATATGTTGAAATACATTTTAATATTTGTAATATCAAATTTGGATTTATATTCCCAAATAGAATTGAACAAAAACATCAATTTTTTAATTAATGAAACTTCATTAGATTCAATTTTAGTTAACTTTAAGCAACCACAATTTGAATACTTAGATTGGAGTAATGATTTAATAGATATGGTTTTTATTTACTCAATAAGTTTAGATAGGAATTTTAAGATTAGAAATTTGAATATTTATCCTTTATGGAAGGAAATTCTATTGGATAAAACAATTGATTCAAATACGCTAGATGAAATTGTATTAGATTTATATGATGCATCGAAAACTTGGGTATTCAAAGAATATTTTATAGAATTACATAGCCAGAAAATTTCCTTAAGACCAAACATTCTTCTGGTTTTAAGAATTTGTAATAATTGCCATCATGATTTATACCAATTAAATTATAATATAAGGTTTAATCCTATTTTTGAATCTAGTACATTTACGAAAGATTAAAAAAAATGAAGATAAAGAGAACGGACTTGGCGATCATAGAGTTCTGAAATACGACCATTTGATTGGGCGGTTTAATAGTATAGATCCGCTGTGGGAGAAGTATATTTAATTACTAGAATCGAACGTTGAAGGATTTAATATTGGTAAAACTAAAGATGCAATGCATCTTAACTGTATGGAACATAAATTTGAAGTTAAAAGGATTCTTTTAAATTGCTTAGTCGAAAACCATGATTGATCTTGTTTTAATTCAAGATCATTAATAATTTCAAATATTTGGTAATCATTCTCATTTTTATAAAATCTACCTCCTTCTTCTGATTGAATAATATTGTGAATCAAATTCCAACTTGGATCAATTAAGAAATCATCATCTTCAGCATAAAAATTGAAGCTTGGTTGAAATACAAATTGACCTGGAATACCGAATTCCGATCCATATTTTAGTAAAAAATAATACTCGTTCTCAATTATTTTATAACATAAAATAAATCTCCCTTTTTTTGAAAAAGTAATTAATGGCTGATACCACTCCATTTTTTCTCTTGTTAATGTTTTCACTCTAAATAATTTAGCAGAAATATCTTCCTTTGGATTTTGTGCTTCAATACCATGATTTGTAATATCCCAATCAATTAACTCACTTAAACCTATGAACTTAGAATTGCAATCTGATTTGTAATATGGTATCTTAAGTTCAATATGAGTATCATTAGTTTTTGTGTCTGGTTTTAAAAGTGAATCCCAATCAAATATTCCCAACATTGATTTTAAGTCAGTATTCAAAAAATTGTCTGTAAATAAACATTCTTGGATCGTATTTAATGATACCCAACACATGCCTTGATGTAAATGTAGTTCATCCTCAACAAAAACATAACTGAGTATTTTAGTTTTTTGGTAATACCGTTCCCCCAAATCAAGTTGGGTTGAGTTGAAAACGAGTTTAGAATTTGGTTTTAAACCCATAAAATAATCTAGGTATGGAGTTTGTTTTCCACCATGAAGCCTAAGATAATTTGCAGGAGTTGATTGTATGGTTGGACCAAACTGTCCAATTCCAGAGTTGCCTGGTTCAATTCTAGCTTGTATTAATAAAAATACTTGACCTTTTTTAACGGTAAAAATTAAGCCATTAAATGCACCTTGTGGTTGATACAGCATTAATTTTTGTTTGTCTTTTAATTGAAGTCCTATTAAATGAAAAAATCCACCTGTTTTATGTGAAATAGTATCATCTTTTATTTGCCATTCGTCCTGCTGTTCGAAAGTTGCTAATTCAATTTCAAAATTTGACAGTTGAATAGTATCGTCTAAAAAATTCTCTAAATCTGGTTTGCTGATTATCATTTTTATTTTAATAAAAGTTTAGAAATTGAATAATTGTTTATGTCAGGGTGTCTTCCTTCTGTTGATTCAATAATTTTAAAATCAACCTTATTTATTCTTGATAAAATAAAAGTCGGGGAGTCCCATGGGTCTGTGTTTATTAATATTGCTCTTGCTTCTTTCTGCATCCAAACTAAATGTGCAAACTCAGCACCTCTAACACCAATAACATTTTTTGCAATCATAAAACATGCTATTTGTTCTATTAATGAAATTTTTGCTGCATCATAAATTTCAAAATCAAACAAAGAATTATTATCCTCCATAAACTTGTCAATTCCAGATAGACTTTTTCGGGTTGCCCCATAGTCTTTTAATATTGTACCATCATTATTTTCCCTAAGCTCTCTTTTTATTATAATAGTCTTGTCTTTATACTTATTTATAAAGTGTTTAAATTTTGAGTATATTATTTCTGTCAAAAAATATCTTAAATTATTAAATTGGCTAATTAAATTATTGCTAAGTCTAAACATTGGAAATTGGTTAGCTTTTAATAATAAAATTGAACAATTTACGAAGTACATAAAATAATTTTTACTTGATAAATATGCAAGACCAGTAAAATGAGAATCTAGTCTTAGTACTTTGTAAGAAATATCAAATTCTGAATTATGTTTTAAATTATAATTAAAATTAGCTTTTATACCAATGTCTTTAAATAATTGGACTGAGACTTTATCGACTATATCACCACAATTTTCAAAATACAAATTCTGTTTCTTTAGATTATTATTTATAATTATCAAAAGTAAAGGAATTATGTAACCCCAAATGTAATGATAAAATTCTGATAAAGGACCATTAATATTGTGTTTAGGCAAAAAGGAGATATTTTTCATTTTTCAAGAAATTACTAACTTGTTAATATTTTTAGGATTCAATATAGTAATAAAAAATAATCTAAACCCAATATATTTACTAACCATTTCTAAAATATAGGTAAATCGTTTTCTTGTATTTTGTTTTGGGATTGGTAGCTTTCGCCCCAAAAAAGTAGGGAATAAATAGGTTGAAATTTGATGGGTGGTAACACTTTAAAAAGTGAAAAAGTGTTACCAAGTGTTACCAAATTCTCTAAAGAGTAATATTATTTTTATTTCTGAATTGAAATAATTGTGATAATATTCTTATTTTGTATATTAAAAGTTGGTAAAAGAATGAAAATATTAGGGATTTAACTTGAAAATAAATTTCATATTTATTTGCTTACTTGTTATTGGCTGTAAGCAAAACGATTTAAAAGATAATGTTAATGGTCCTTTAAAAAAGCCCAAAAATATCATTTTGTTAATAGGCGACGGAATGGGTATTTCTCAGGTATCATCAGCTATCTATTATAAAAAATCAAAATCAAATTTTGAAAGATTCCCTATTGTTGGTTTGAGCAAAACATCATCTTCATCACATAAAATAACAGATTCAGGTGCTGGAGCAACTGCAATATCTATTGGTGAGAAGTCATATAATGGTTCAATAGGTGTTGCTTCTGATTCCTTAGAAAAAGAACTAATAACAAAATTCGCTAAAGATTTAGGAAAAAAGATTGGTATAATATCAACATCTGCTATTACTCATGCAACTCCAGCCTCATTTTATTCACATTCAAAAAGTAGGAGCAATGCTGAAGAAATTGCCCAACAAATCAATAATTATTCTTTCGATTTTTTTGCTGGTGGTGGTTTGCAATATTTTAGAAATAGATCTGATAGTGTCAATTTACTTGATATTTTGAAAGATGATGGCTACTATATTGATACAAATGAATTACAGATGACTAAATCTAAAAAAGCAATATTTTTACTGGCTGATGATGGTATGCCAAAAATTAGTGAGGGGAGAAGTCAATTTCTAAAAAATGCTTCATTACAAGCCATTGAACATTTAAAAAATGATAATGGTTTGTTCTTAATGATAGAGGGTTCACAAATAGATTGGGGAGGACATGCAAATGATTCTGAATATTTAATTTCAGAATTAATAGATTTTGATAATACAATGGGTTCGGTTCTTGATTGGGCTGAAAAAGATGGCGAAACATTAGTAATTGTTACAGCCGATCACGAAACAGGTGGCTTTACTTTAAGTGCAAATCCAAATAAAGATTACAACAATATATCACCAACATTCTCTACCAGTGGACATTCGGGAGCAATGGTTGGAGTTTTTGCTTATGGACCTGGGGCTGAAAAATTTTCTGGTATTTATGAAAATACTCAGATACATCATAAAATGAAAATGTTATTAAAATGATTATTTTTGAATTGATAGATTAAGTGATTTTTTACCTATTCTGTTTTTAAATGAGATAATATAAATACCTGAATTATAATTACTTAATTCACTCAATTTAATCTTGTAATTACCTTCGGGCATTAGTTTATCAATAATTGATTGGAGTTTGTTACCCCTTAAATCATAAATAGCAATTTCTACATGCGAGGTAACGGTATAAAATTCTAAAGTTGAATTATTACTTGCTGGATTTGGATAGCATTTTAATAGTGAATTTTCAAACTGAAGGGACTCCACGCTAGTAAATTCCCCTTTAAGAATTTGAATTGTATCAAAGTTCTTTAACATGATATTAAATATATCGTTTTCAGGAACTCTGAACCAATCCTTTAATATACTTGTATAAACAGATCTAAAATCGTGTTGCATATCAAGATTATCATTTTGCTGGATGTCACTATTAAATTCTTCATAAAAACCATGAACCGTTGGGTTTACTGCTGTTCCAAATAAAAACTGAGGTGCTGCGGAACCATGGTCAGTTCCACGGCTATTATTAGACATAATTCGTCTTCCAAACTCTGAAAATGTCATTCCTAATACTTTATCCTCAACGCCATACTCCTTCAATTGATCTTGGAATGAAGTAATGGAATCAGATAAATATCTGAGTAATTGAGCATGCTGTCCGCTTGTTTCATCATTTGAATCTATTTGGTTTGAATGGGTATCAAAATTAGCAATTGAACAAACATAGACCTTGGTCTTAAGACCCCCGTTTATTAACCTAGCAACAACTTTTAGTTGGTTCGCTAAGCTATTACCATCATCATTTGAAGCCCAAATAGAATCATTTATTCTACCTTGATTTGCTGCAATTTCAATTACATCAAGATAGTCACTAGTTTGCTTTTTTACTCTATTTATATAATCTAGCTCACTAAAAGCATATTCGTCTTTTTCAGATTCTAAACTAGAACCCTCTAATTTATAAATATTATCAATGTTATTAGCCGCCATACCCATAGTATAAACTGGACCTTGGCAAGTCTGAGACACAACATTTCCAATAGTTAATGAAATTGGATCGGGGTTATCTACATTTGGATAATTATCTGGGTAGTTAGGGTGTTTTGAATCTAAATATCTACCAAGCCAACCAGAAGGTACAAAATCCTTGGTATCAGAAGCTGAAGTCCAAATATCAGTAGATCTAAAGTGTGAAAGATTTTGATCAGGATAAGCAACATTTAAAATTGTTTCAAACTTGCCTTCTTGCCATAATTTTTGAAACCCACCAAGAGATGGATGTAATTTTAGGTTGTTATCAAAATCTAGAAGTTTATTTTCTGGAATAAAAACTGAATTTCTTAAACTACTTAATTGGCTGTATTGGTCAATAGGAATTATAGTATTCAATCCATCATTCCCACCAATTAATTGTACAAGAACCAATATCCTGTCTTCTGCTTCACCTGCGTTGGCTAAATCTTGAAAAAATGGAGTAGCTTCTGCTGATACTTTCATTCCATTAATTAAAAAAGGAATTGAAGCAGCAATACCTGTTTTTTGTATAAATTCTCTTCTTTTCATTTGACTATCTTACATTAATTGAAATTCTGATAAACTAGAAATAGCAACTATTAAATTATTTAATTTTTGTTCAACACTTGCTTTATATAAGGCATTTTCTGGATCTAGTTCGTAACTATACCAAGCTTCGCTCCATGTATAATCGCCTAGACCTTCTGTTACTAAATAGCCTTTAAGTTGTCCCTTAAATTCTTGTGTTATTTCAAAACTAATTAGTTGCTCACAGATGTAATCAACTACATTATTAGGATCATTTGGAGACTCCAAATCACTTAAAATTTCTATTCCAGATCCTTTAATAGGAACAGGTGTTCCAGTTCCAGCATTTGAAAATAATTGATTTAAGTATTGGATTCTAGCTGGTAAAGTAACTGAGCTTAACCATATTCTGTAATAATTTGGTTTTTGAAAATATGCATCCCAACCTGCAACACTAGGTGGATTAGTGAGTTCCATTCCAAATTCATTAGCTTTATTGAAATAATTATAATAATAAGCTAAATATTTAATTGTAATAGGGTCAAAGTTTCTTCTCCCACCAGGTTCAAAATTTAAATTAACAGGTTTAGAAATGCTCGCTATAAAATCAACTGGATTTTTTATCATAGCTCCAATAAATGCAGTATCAAAAAAATGCTCTGATTTTAATAAAATTTCTAATACAGATTTAACTTCAAAATCATTATTTCTTAATACTTGAGCTAGCGGTACTATTATATTATTTTCAATATTATCATCGATTTCATAAAAAACAAACCATTTATATAATTCTCTAACGATATATTTTGAAGTTTCAACCTGATCGAATAACATATTTATTAATTCATAATATTCATTTTCACCAGACCCAAAAATAGTTTTTTCTTGGAATGCTTTTGAAAACTTCTTGGTACTGTAATCATGTAGTGTAGGTCGGAAGTCAATATCGTAATTATTAGTTCTAATGCCGGCATAATCGAAATTCCATCCAGTTAATATTTTTGCAGCTTCCTGTATATCTTGTTCAGTATAGTTAGTATAATTACCTTCCGAAATCTGAGGACCTTTCCCAATACTAAATAACTCAAAAAGCTCTCTTGCATAATTTTCATTGGGGCGACCAGTAATATTTTCATTCCCATTTAAAAATAGCATCATGTTTTGATCAAGCCCTATTTTGGTAACTAAATTTTTATAATTGCCAAGAGCATTTTCTCTGAACAACTGATTAGTAGCATACTGAAATCTACCAACTCTTACAGTATCAGATTTTGTAGCAAAATGGTTATGCCAAAAAAGCGTCATTTTTTCACGAACAGAGTAGCTTTGAGTGTTGATATTTTCAATCCACCAAGAATTTACAGCTAATATTCTTTGTAGCTCTACACCTGATGCTAAAGGCTCATTGATAAAGGTATCACCAATTTCTAAACCATCATCGTATTGTTGATTATCAATAAACTTTACAGGTGGTTCGGGTAATTGTTCATCAATAGTTAATAGATTATCTACAGATTTATTTAGACCATCATTAAGGGTAATATTAAGCTCTTTACTATTAACTCCGAAAAGTGTTCTTCTTAACAAATGATTAGCTTTCGATTTATTCCATTCACCAGAAAACTCAGACAAACTGTAATTGACTATTACATCATTATCAAGTAATTTATTTTTCTGCTTTGATTTTAATCTACTAATACTGAGAAACTGTCTTCTATCCATAAATATCTCTTTTTAAATTTAATATTTAGATAACTAATATACAAAAAAGTTTAATGAAACAACACAAGAAGTTAAACGTTTGAAGTCAAAGTTTAGGGCGAATACATATAATTTAAATAAAATTATGGGAAAAATTACTAAGTATATTTTAGTCATTGTGATAATGATTTCTTCTCAACTAATGTCTCAGACATCGGGAGGATTAAAATTATCACTTGAAGACTGTTTAAAAATTGCATCTGAAGAAAATTTTGATATTAGATTAATTGAATATCAAATGGATGCCTCAAAAGCAAATTTGAATAGTGCATTTGGAAGATATTTGCCTGGAATAAATTTTAATTCGGGTTATAATATCCAAAATTTTCAATTGCAAAGTTTTACTAACCCAGGTGAATATGAATTTGTTCAGAATAGAGTTTATAACATGGGTGTAAATGCTAATTACACAATTTTTGATGGTTTCAACAGAGAAGCAAGTTACAAACAGGCAGAAAACAATTTAAACACTACTATCTTAAATTCTGAACAAACAAAAAGCGACATATCAAGTCAAATTTTTAGAAATTATATAACATCTATTCAAAATATTCAAATCCTAAATGTTAGAAATGAAAACCTAAATGTTGGAATTAAAGATTTAGAAAGATTAAAAGCACAATATGATGCTGGTGCAATTCCTATAAGTGATGTTTATACACAAGAAGCTGAAGTTGCGAGAAGAGAATTAAATCTATTACAAGCCGAAAACGACTTGCAAATTTCCAAGGCTAACTTGCTTAGTATTTTGGGTATGGATCCTACTACTAATGTTGAGCTAGATATTAATAGCTTTCCTCAAGAATTAGATGATGAAGAAATTTTAGATTTTCGTAAAGAAGTTGGTTCAATTGAAACTGCTGTTTCTAAATCAATGAAACAAAGGTCTGATCTGCAAGCTTCGCATTACCAAAAAGAGTTTAGCGAGTCACAAGTAGATATAGCCTACTCAAGTTATTACCCATCATTGTCATTGAGTAGTGGTTGGAATTGGAATAATACACAATTTGGAGACTTTCAAAGAAATGGTAGGTTTACTTTTGGTTTAAATTTACAAGTCCCATTATTTGATAGGTTCCAAACAAATAACCAAGTTCAAAGTTCTCAATTACAATTTGAACAAGCAAATACTCAATATGACAAACTAGTACAGACAATCAAAACAAGTGTTAAAACTGCTTATTTGAATCTGGAAAGTGCGGAAAAACAAATATACATTGCTAAAAAATCTGTTAAAGCTGCTAATCTAAGTTATATGAGCCAGAAGGAAAGATATGAACTTGGAGCTTCTAATATTAATAATGTTATAACAGCAAATGCAAACTTGACTTCAGCACGAATTGATTTAATAAATGCAGTTTATTTATTAATCCAAGCTCAAAAAGAAATAGAATATCAAACAGGATTATTGGAATTAAATTAATGAAAAAAATATTACTAATTAGCTTACTAGTCTTAGCACTAAGCTCTTGCCAAGAAAAACAGTTACCTGAAGTGGAAGTTACGAAAGTAGAAAGAAAAACCATTACTCAAAGAGTAAAAGCTGTAGGTAAAATCCAGCCCGAAACTCAGGTAAAAATTGCATCAGAAATTTCAGGTGAATTAGTCTACATAGGAGCAAAAGAAGGTGATTTTATCACAGTAGGTAAAACACTTGCAAGAATAAAGCCCGATATAATTGAGACTCAATTGGAAGGTCAGAAAGCTGCAACAGAAGCTGCAAAAATGGATATAGATTTTAACAAGGCACAGCTGAAGCAAGCAGAACAAAATTATAAAAGGATAAAAGGCCTGTATGAAAAAGAATATGCATCAAAACAAGAATTTGAACAAGCAAAAGCTGCTTATGATCAAAATTCTGCTTCTTTGCAATCCTCTATCGCTCGTTTTGCCCAATCAGAAGCATCTTTAAAACAATTAAAAAGAAATGCTGATAGGACTACTATCCAATCTCCAATATCTGGTGTTTTAACTTCTTTGTCTGTTGAAATTGGTGAAAAAATCTTGGGTACAATCCAAACTCAAGGTACTGAGATTATGAGAGTTTCTGATTTGAATATTATTAATTCGATGGTTGAAGTAGATGAAAATGACATTGTATTGATCGAGCTCGGAGATTCTGTAAATATTGAAATAGATGCATTTCCCGACTCTACATTTAAGGGTTATGTTATTGAAATTGGTCACTCTGCAATCACTTCAAATATGGGCTCTCAAGACGAAGTTACAAACTTTGAAGTTAAAATTAGAATGATTAATTCTAATAAAAAGATCAGACCTGGTATGAGTTGTAATGTTGAAATAGAAACTGAATCACGTGAAAATGTTTTAGCAGTTCCGCTTCAATCAGTGACTGTTCGTAAAAAAGCATATAATTCTAGCAACTCAAAAAGAGGTGGAATGGTTGATAAATCTAAAGAAAAAGAAGAACCTTCACCAATTGTATTTACCTTTGAAAATGATAAAGCCATACAAAATAACGTAAAAATAGGTATTAGTGATAGAGGTTTTATTGAAGTAATTGATGGTCTAAGCGAAGGAGATGAAATAATTTCGGGTCCTTACAGTGCAGTTTCAAAAGAACTTAACGATAGCATTAGTGTTAAAGTTACTGGAGATAATGCTGGAGCAAAAAATAGGAAAAACAAATAATGAGTAATTCAGTAATTGACATTAAATCCATTAAAAAAGTTTATAAAATGGGTCAAGAAGAGGTTCATGCTCTTAGGGAAGTTAGTCTTAATATCCAGCAAAACGAATATGTAGCATTAATGGGACCATCAGGCTCTGGAAAGTCAACCTTAATGAATATACTTGGTTGCCTTGATACCCCAAGTTCTGGTAATTACTTTTTTAGAGGAAAAGATGTATCAAAACTTAAAGACAATAAGTTAGCTGAAATCAGAAACCGTGAGATTGGATTTGTATTTCAGACCTTCAATCTTCTTGCACGTTCCAGTTCATTAAAAAATGTTGAATTACCATTAGTTTATTCTGGACTTAAAAAGAAAGAAAGAGACGAAAAAGCAAAAAATAAATTAACTGAAGTTGGGCTAGGGGATAGGCTCGATCATAAGCCAAATGAACTTTCTGGGGGTCAAAGGCAAAGAGTAGCTATTGCAAGAGCTTTAGTTACAAACCCATCAATTATTTTAGCCGATGAACCTACTGGAAACCTTGATTCAAAAACTGGTGTAGAAATCATGAAGTTATTTAATGATTTATGGAAGAATGGAAACACAATAATCCTTGTAACTCACGAAGAAGAAATTGCTCAGCATGCAAAACGAATAATTAGACTAAAAGATGGTTTAATTGAAACTGATGAAATTAACTCTAATCCAATTATCTACAATTGATTTTATTTATTAGAAATATATTTGATAATATCAAATTAGGGCTTAATACTCTAATTGTAAATCCACTTAGGTCATTTTTGGCTTCCCTTGGTGTAATGGTAGGTATATCAATAGTCATTCTAATGGGTTGGGTTTTAGAGGGATTGGACAATTCAGTTTCAAAAACATTTGAAATCATTGGTGTTGATATGCTATATGTCACCAAATGGGACTGGACTGGCAATACCAATTGGAAATTTTTAAGAAGTAGAAAAAATATAACATTAGATCAAACAGAAATGATGAAGCTAATGCACAATAGTGCAGAATATGTAATTCCTAATGTTAATACATGGGGTAAACCAGTTTATTATGATGGCTTTAAATTTGATGGATTCACTGTAGTTGGAACAAGTTATCAAAATGCTTATACGCCTGCTGGAGAGACATTGGAAGGTAGATATTTTACTCAGTTTGAAGATGAACAAGCAGCTCAAGTTGTTACAATTGGCTATAATATCTATAAGCAACTGTTTCCAGAAGGTAATGCCACTGGAAAATTTATAAAAATTGGCAAACATAAATATGAAGTAATTGGCGTTGTAAAAAAACGTGGTACATTCATTTTTGATTTTATTGATAATCAAATATTTATTCCACTAAATAGCTTAAGCCAAAATTTCGGAATTTCTAGAAGATCACTCGATATAGGTATAAAAGCAGGTTCAAAGGAGAAGCTGGATCAAGTGAGAACTGAAACAATTGGTTTAATGAGAACCATTAGAGACCTTAAACCTAATGAAAAAGATGATTTTTCAATAAACGAAACCAAAGCTTTTGAAGAGAATATTAAAAAAATTAGATATACTGTTTGGGGTGTTGGTATTGGTCTGACTTTACTATCATTTATAGTTGGTGTTATTGGTATTATGAATATCATGTTAGTATCAGTATCCGAAAGAACAAAAGAAATAGGTTTAAGAAAAGCATTAGGTGCTAAAAAAGGAGCAATCAGATTTCAGTTTTTGGTTGAATCTTCAGTATTAACATTAATGGGTGCTGGCTTTTCAATAATTGGATGTCTTGGAATAATCAATATTGCATTAATAATTGTTAAAAAATACTTTCCTGATTTCTCAGACGTAGCCACATTTTTTCCTCCTTTTCTTTCTCCGCAACTTGTTATAGTAGCAAGTGTTGTTTCTGTAGTTGTTGGTATTTTATCAGGATTAATACCAGCAATTAAAGCATCTTCATTAGATCCAGTTGAGGCACTTAGAAGCGAATGAGTATTTTTGAAGCAATATGGCAAGCTATTTCTACTATTTTATCTAATAAGTTAAGATCTGGACTTACTTTATTATCAGTAGCATTGGGTGTATTTGCAATTTTTATTGCTGGTTCATTATCAGATTCAATTGATTCTACTGTAGAAAATCAATTGAATGATTTAGGTGAAAATGTGTTTATGATAAAAAGAATGCCATCAGGAGGTTTTGGTGGTAGAAACTGGCGTAAATACAGGAGCAGACCTAGAATTAATTTAAAAGAACTAGATTTATTAAAAAGAGAAGTAAAAAGTACTAAATTAATTAGCGGTTTTGCTAGTGATGGTGGAAACGTTGTCCAATCAATCTACACAGAGTCTCCATCAGATGTAACTATTTCTGGAATTGATGAAAACTATTTTATGAATTATAGTAGATCAATAGCAGAAGGCAGACCAATTAGTGCTGGCGATTTGGCATCGAATAATCAAGTAGCTGTTATTGGACCTGACGTAATTAAAAGGGTATTCCCATTCTCTAATCCAATTGGTGAAAAAATCAGAATTCAGAGTCAAGAATTTGAAATAATTGGAATATTAGAAGAAAAAGGTGCTGTTCTAGGAAATTCTCAAGATAATATGGTGTTGTTGCCTTTAAACTTATACATTAAATATTATTCTAATAGATGGGAATCAATAGATATTTCTGTTAATGCACTGTCTCAAGATAAATTACAAAATACATTAGGTGAAACAATAGGTGCTATGAGGCTAATTAGAAATCTTTCACCTGTCGAAGATATTAATTTTGAAATTGAAACAAATGAAGCATTAACCGAACAATTTTCGGGTTTAAGACAAACTATTACAATATTTGGACTATTAGTTGGAATTTTTACACTTATAGCTGCTGGTATTGGTATTACTAATATTATGTTGATTACTGTAAAAGAAAGAACCCGAGAAATTGGTGTAAGAAAAGCATTAGGAGCAAAAAGCAGATGGGTACTCTATCAATTTATTATTGAAACCATTACTATTTGCCAAATTGGTGGATTAATTGGTGTTCTAGTCGCAATTACTTTGGGTAAAATATTTGCTTCCCAAGTAGATTTTACATTTGTAATTTCAGGATTTTGGATAATATTTGCTGTAATTGTTACGACTCTACTAGGCATTGTATCTGGATATTATCCATCTTGGAAAGCTTCAAAACTTAACCCAATTGATGCTTTGAGGTATGAATAAAAGTCCACAAAAATAATGATAATATTTATTTGTATATAAGTTTTAAATCCATATTTTGAATTTATGAAAGTCAATATTTATTTCTTATTCTTAGTCATTTTTTCATCAACTAACCTGCTCTCCAAAGTAGATGATTCTAATGTAATTGATTTCTTTAAATTGGCTACTAACCTACAAAGAAGTAATCCTGATTCAACAAAAAATATCCTTTATAAAATAATTGATTTTGCTGATAAAAATGATAAAAGAAATACTTCAATGCTTGCTAGAAAGGAGTTAGCAAATACCTTTTATTTTCAAAATAAACTTGATAGTTCAATAAAATATTATGAGCAGTCTTTAAAATTTGCCAAAAAAATAAATGACACAAGTAGAGTAGCGTCTATAAATAATTTGTTAGGTAATTGTTTTAGAAATAAGTCCGAATTTTTAAATGCAATTGAAAATTATGATAAGGCTAACACCTATTACCATATTTTGGAAAACAAAAGGGGACAATCTTTTGTTTATAATAATAAAGGACTGACCTTTCTAAAAATGTCTGATTATAATTCTGCCATTGAACAATTTAAAAAGTCATTACTTATTAAAAAAAATCTTAATGATTCGGTTGGCATGGCAAAGTCGTATGGAAATATTGGACTTGCTTTAGTTGATTTTGGTGATATTAATTTGGCTATCAGTAATTTTAAAATGTCTTTAAAAATAATAGATAGTATTAAAGATTCGATCAATACGCCCAAAATATTAAATCACTTGGGTGAAGCATATTTAAAACAGATGCAAACTGATTCATCCATAGCTTACTTTAATAGATCCTTAAGTTACTCAAAAAAATATATGAATAGTTTTGTTGCTGGTATCTCCCTAATCGGCTTATCTAGCAATTATTTATTACAAGGTGATGTGATAACTGCTGAAAGTTACAATCACAAAGCATATTCTATTTTTGAACCATTAGGTGCTGATTTTGAGTTAGCAAATGTTTATTTGAATTTTGCTAAAATTTATTTGCAAAGTCCTAATGAAAAAAAGTTCAACCTATATATTAATAAAGCAATAGAAATAATTGAAAATCAAAAGCTAAAAAAACTTAATCTCCAACTTTTTGATTTGCTTATTAAGTTCCACAATTTTAAAAAAGATTATAAAAATGCTTTGAAATATACCAATTTATATTATGAGCTACTTAATGAAATAAATAATGAAGAATTTATAAAAAATAAAAATTTATTGGAATATGAACTAAAAGAAAAGTTGAATCAGCAGAGAATAAAAACTATTTCAGATAAAAATATTTTGATAGAGGATAAGTTTGCCACTCAAAAGAAATTCATGTATTCTATTTTTATATTTTTTATTTTAATACTCTTGGCACTTGTGTATTTGTTTAAAAACTATAATGATAAGAAGAAACTGAATTATGAATTAAAAAAACAGATTGAGACCAAATCTAAGTTTTTTTCTATCATTGCCCACGACCTAAAAAGTCCACTTTCAGCTTTTAAAATATTAACAAGTCAAATGAATGATTTTTATGAAGAGCTAAACGAAAATGATAAAAAGGAATTTATTGATGATTTAAGCTCTCAATCAGCCTCTTTATACAAGTTGCTCGAAAATCTATTAACCTGGTCTAGTATAGAAACTAAATCAATAAAGTTCAATCCAGAAAAATTTGATTTACATTTTGTAATAAATTTAATTTTGGAAAGAAATTCAATAAAACTAACTAAGAAAAAAATACGAATAAATACTGATGTAAAAGAGAATAGTATTATTTACTTTGATGTTCAGGGATTCGACATAGTGTTTAGTAATATTTTATCAAATGCTATTAAATATAGCTATCCTGATTCGGATATCACTATAAAAATTGATAAAATTAATAATCAATACCTAATAAAAATATCAGATGCTGGAATAGGTATTTCAAAGAGTATTCTAAATAATATTAATACCACAGAGCGAAGAATTACAAAACGTGGTACATTGCAAGAGACTGGTACTGGTTTAGGTATAATAATTGCTAATGCAATTATAAATGAAAATGATGGTGAAATAAAATTCGAATCAGAATTAGGTAAAGGAACAACTGTTACAATAAAATTACCTGCTAATATGTAGAATATCAAGGAGGATACGATGCGAGATTGGTATAAAAATAACTTCGATAGAGGAAAAGGAAAAAAAAGATTTAATAAAAGAATTTACTTTTATTTAGTTCCCGTTTGGTTAGCTTGTGTGTTCTTTTTAAATAAAGCCCCTAAAAATACTGATTCTTTGCCAAATGTTCAGATTATCAGTAAAAAAATGACAAGCAATTTTGCGGAATTGGATTTAGAAGATAGATTAACTCATTACAAAAATGGTAATAAAAATATTACCTATTTAGTTAAAGCACAAATAGAGAATACAGGAAATGATGGTTATGTTGATGTTAAAACCTCATTTATAAGAGAAGATACAATAGCTAATAAAAATATCAGATATTATATTGGAGCTAATGATACAATATTAGCCATTATAGATTTTACTGTACCATTAAATTCAGATCTAAAAAGAAAATATAAAATCGAACTTAAAGCTCAAAAAATTAATAAAAATTTAAGTATTAATAATCTTTGATAATTGTTTGGACAATTGATAAAGTTTTTCTTCTTCGTATCTACCTGTCTGAACTTGAAGACCAATTGGCAAACCATTTGAATTTTTATCTACAGGAATAGAAATTGCTGGAGCTCCTGCTAGGTTAGCTGCAACTGTATAAATATCAGACATGTACATTTTTACAGGATTATCAGTTTTTTCTCCAAATTTAAATGCTGGTGTTGGAGTTGTTGGCAGAAAAATTAAATCAACATTTTGAAGCATGTTCTCATAATTTTCCTTAATCTTTCTTCTTGCTTTTAGGGCTTTTAAATAGTAGGCTTCGTGATGTCCTGCAGAAAGGACATAAGTCCCTAATAATATTCTTCTTTTTACCTCAGAGCCAAAACCTGTATCTCTTGTTTTTTTGATAAAATCGTCAGAATCAGATTCATTTCTATATCCATAAAGAACCCCATCATATCTTGATAGATTAGATGAAGCTTCCGCTGTGGAAATAATATAGTAGGTTGGAATCCATACTTTTGCATAATCAAAATTAAGTTCGATAAGTTCATAACCAGCTTTTTCTAACTTTATCATCGAATTTTGATAAACTTTAAGTACGTCAAAATCAGCAAACTTTAAACTTTCTTCATTTAAAATCCCAATTTTTAATTTATCTTGTTTATGATTTATATTTTCTAGGGTGTTGAAATTTTCAATTTGAGTGCTTGTTGGGTCATTTTTATCTTTACCAGAAATAACATCAAAAACTAAGCTGTTTTCTTCTAAAGATCTTGAAAATATTCCAATTTGATCTAACGATGATCCAAATGCAATTAATCCCCATCTCGAAATTGCACCATAACTTGGTTTCATACCATAGATACCAGTAAATGAAGCTGGTTGCCTTACTGAACCACCAGTTTCAGAACCTAAAGAAATATGGCACATATTTGCTGCAACTGCTACAGCAGAACCTCCAGAAGATCCTCCAGGTACATAATCTTTATCTACGGGGTTTAATACTTTGCCATAAAAGGAATTTTCATTAGATGAACCCATTGCAAATTCATCTAAGTTAGTTTTTCCTATTATTATTGCACCTTCATTTTTCAATCTATCGATAACCGTTGCATCATAAATAGGATTATAATTTTCTAATATTTTTGATGCACATGTTGTTGATATATCTTTAGTTGAAATATTATCTTTTACTGCAACAACAAGACCTTCTAGTTTTCTAGGGGATTTATTGGCAAAGTGCGTTTCAGAAATTTTGGCAGATTCTAAAGCCTCTTTATCAGTAACAGTTATAAAGGCATTTAAATCTTCATTATCATTAATATTTTTAATAAAATACTGAACGACTTCAGATACAGAAATATTATTATTTTCGTATTCTTTTCTTAATTGAAAATAATCATTAATGATATTTTCTGATAACATCTACTTTTCTTCCTTATTAGAAATTGTTGGATTTTGTGAATCTTCTTTTTTATCGTTGACAGATTGTTTTTTCAATTCTTCTTGCTTGATAGATTCGTTCATTTCGTTTTTTAAATCATTCATTTGGGATTGAAAACCGTTCTGAACATCCTTGAATTTGGACATTCCTTTACTAATAGTTGCTGCTACATCTGGAATACTTTTTGGACCAAAAAATATTAAAACAACAATTACTATCAGTACAATTTCGCCAAACCCAATGTCTAGCATTTCTTAATTCTCTTTTTTATCTGAATTACTATCAACACTATTAACATCGTCTGGTTTGGATGCTTGTTTAAATTCTTTTATTCCAGAGCCTAATCCCTTCATCAATTCAGGAATTTTTTTACCACCAAATAAGAGAATAACACCCAGGCCAATTACCACCCATTCCATTCCACCCATACCAGGTAAAAATAGTGCTACTAATGGACTAGTCATGCTAAAACTCCATTTTTAAAATTATTTAATATTGATTGAAATACTTGTATTCCGTCATTACAACCTAGTAGTTGTTCAGAATATCTTTCTGGGTGAGGCATCATCCCAAGAACATTGTTCGATTTGTTTGTGATGCCAGCAATGTTCAATAATGATCCATTTGGATTAGATTGATCGTTTACATTTCCATTTTCATCACAATACTGAAATACAATTTGATTGTTATCTTGAAGTGATTTAATAGTATCATCATCAGCAAAGAAATTTCCATCTCCATGTGCAATGGGTATTCTTATTACTTGTTCTTCAGATAAATTATTGGTAAAAGTAGTCTTATTGTTTGAAGTTTTTAAGAATACATCTTTACAAATAAATTTCAAATTTTGATTTCTTAGCAAAGCACCTTCTAACAAGCCAATTTCTGTTAAAATTTGAAATCCATTACAAATACCAATAACAGGTTTTCCATTATTAGCAAAGCTGACAACATCTTTCATAATATTTGAAAATCTTGCTACAGCTCCGCACCTTAGGTAATCACCATAAGAAAAGCCACCAGGTATGATTACAGCGTCTGTATCAACAGATAATGAACCTTCTTTGTGCCATACATACTCTACCTGTTCACCAAGAATACTTCCTGCTGTATGGAATGCATCTTGGTCGCAATTAGATCCGGGAAATACAATTACACTAAATTTCATCTTATTCTATTATTTCTATTGTGAAATCTTCTATTACTGGATTAGATAAAAGCTTTTTAGCAGCTTGTTCAACAAAAGCTTCAGCCTGGCCATCATTTTGAGCTTCAATATCTAAAGTTATTAACTTACCAATTCTTACATTATTCATCATATCGAAATCTAATGAATAAAGAGCATGTTCAATAGTTTTTCCTTGAACATCTAATATATTTTCTCTTAAAGAGACTTTTACAACTGCTTTATATTTTTTCATGTTATAATTTCTAAAATAAATTTCAAATATACAGAAATTCTATTCATTTTGTTCTGATTGTTCAATAATAAATTCTTCAAAATCTACTTCTATCGTGTTATCTAAATTTATCCAGTTGTATATATGTTTTACCGTTGCAATTATCATATAAATGACCATATATGGCATAAACAGTCTGAATTTAGTTGCTAATACAGATACTATAATACCAAAGAAAAGAGAGAAGTAGAAAGGTCTTTTTTTAATGTTTTTTAGACTTGGTCGGGGCATATTAACAAAATGAACATTTGAAATCATTAACATTGGAGGCATAAAAGTTACTAAATAAATGAAATTTTGGCTGATGTAATTGATATAAATATCGTTAAAATATACATAAGATATAATTATCATTGCTGAAGATGGTATTGGCATACCCACAAAATACTTTTTATCCTCAAGCGAATCGAGTTGAACATTAAACCTAGCAAGTCTCAATGCTCCAAATAGTGCTGGCACCGATGATAATAATATTCCAATTTCACCAAATTCATGAAAATGAAACTGATATAGTAGAATTGATGGAGCTAGGCCAAAAGTAACTACATCACTAAGAGAATCAAGTTGCCCACCAAATTCTGATGCTACTCCAATTAACCTTGCAACAACTCCATCGAACAGATCAAAAAAAGCACCAATTACAACAAAAATTGCAGCTCTTTTGAAATCGGCATCAAAAGAGTACACAACCGATGCAAATCCACAAAATAAATTTCCCAGTGTAAGTAGGTTAGGAACAAAAGAACTAGTAAATTTCTGCTTCATTTTACAAGTTTTCCAATTACAGTTTCACCACCTACCACTTTATCACCTACTTTAATATCAAGTTTGGTATTAGGCGAAAATGAAACATCCATCCTTGAGCTAAACTTCATCATTCCAAATTTATCTCCCGAATTAAGAGTATCTCCCTCTTTAATATCGTATACGATTCTTCTTGCTACCATTCCAGTAATTTGCTTGAAAAAGACTTTACCATATTCATTTTCAACACCAATCTTTGATTGTTCATTTAATTCTGATGATTTAGGAACATAAGCAGGTAAAAATTCCCCTTTTTTATATTTTAAAAATTTTACAACTCCACTGGCAGGTGATCTATTAACGTGTACATTTAATGGTGAAAGAAAAATACTAACCCTTGTTACTGAGTCTTTAATGTATTCATTTTCTATTTCATTCACTATTTCTACTACCTTACCATCAGCAGGGGATAGCAATACCGATTGGTCTTCTTTTGCAATATCAGGAATAATTCTATCTGGATCTCTAAAAAAAACAAACGTAAAAACAATCAGCAAAACTCCCAGTGCAATGCTTATGGCACCGACTATTCTGTTAGTAATAAAGTAGGGAAGAGCAACAAGAATTGCACCGACCAACAACATTACTATTATATTATCTGTTCCGTATTTTGTCAACATATTTTTAACACTGCCTATTAATTATTCATAATATTCGTAATTTGAAACTTCAAAATTAAATAATTAATTTATAACGGTATAGAAATGAAATTTAAAGTTAGTATATCAGAACTAAAAAGTACATTGTCGAAGGTTTTGCCAGCAATCCCTCCAAAGTCTACTTTGCCTGTTTTAGAGCAGATATTTGTTAAAATTGATTCGGGTATAATGTTCGCAATTTCTACCGATCAGGATATAACTATTCAGAGTAAATTAGAAGTTGATGCAACTGAAGATATTAATTTTTTAGTACCCGCACGACAATTAAATGATAATCTTAAATATATTTCTTCTGATATTATTGAATTTGATATCAATCAAGATAATTTTGAGATATTAGGTAAAACTAGCGATAAGAGTTTTAAAATGAAAGGTTTAAATCCTGATGAATATCCAGACTTACCTGAATTGAGTCAGCAACCAACAGGTGATGATTATACTCCATGTACTATTCCTAAAAAACGATATTAAAAGATTATTTGGAAAAACTTCATTTGCGGTATCAAATGATGAATTCAGACCTGCTATGACTGGTGTGTTTTTACAATTCAGACACAATTTTGTAAATGCTGTTTCAACTGATTCTTATAGATTAGTTAGAGCTTGTTATTCTGTAGAAACAAACTCATTACCCGAAGAGCTAGATTTAATTGTGCCTTCAAAAACAGTTGATCTTATCAAAAATGCCGATAACGAAGTTCAATTATCTTTTATATCCTCAAATGGTAAACTTACTCATTTAAAGTTTGAAATTGGTGATACAATCTATGTATCACGAGTTATTGATGAAAAATTCCCTCCTTATGAATCAGTTATCCCAAGTGGAAATCAACTGATAGCTTTAATTGATAAAAGTAAATTGCTTGATGGAATTAAATTCGTTTCAGTATCTTCATCAAACATATCTAAACAAATTAAGGTAACTTTATCTAATAATATGCTTACAATTAAAGGGCATGATGAAGATAGTGGTACAGATGCTCAAACTGAAGTACCTTGTGAGTATAGTGGAGATGAAATTGAAATAGGATTCAATTATAAATTCCTTGAAGATGCTGTATCAAATATTGACGCAGATTCTGATAATGTTATTTATATGACTTTATCTGAACCAACTAGACCAGCGTTGATTCTGCCGGAAGCTGAAGGAAAAGATTTACTTATGCTGATAATGCCAGTAAGATTAAATTAAATTAAAAAAACCTCCAATTTTGGAGGTTTTTTTTTGAAAATAAATATCTTATTCTTGATTGGTTTTAACCTTCTTTTTTAGGAATACCAATTACAATTAAATTATTCAAATCTTTATATCT
>JAONBD010000026.1 GCA_028376765.1 Candidatus Kapaibacterium sp. | reverse complement strand
TGAAATAATTGTGATAAAAATCTTATTTTGCAATTAATTAATAAACAGAAAAAATAATGAAATCAGCAAAACAAATTAGACAAGAATTTTTAGATTTTTTTAAAGCAAAAGATCATAATATTGTACCATCTGCACCAGTTATTCCTCATGGTGATGCCACATTGCTATTCACAAATGCAGGTATGAACCAGTTTAAAGATGTTTTCCTTGGGCAAGGCTCTAGGGATTACAAGCGAGCAGTAGATACACAGAAATGTATTAGAGTCTCTGGTAAACATAACGATCTTGAAGAAGTAGGGGTAGATCACTATCATCATACATTCTTTGAAATGCTTGGAAATTGGAGCTTTGGAGACTTTTACAAAGAAGAAACAATTGCTTGGTCTTGGGAACTGCTAACAGATGTATGGGGTCTCGATAAAAATAGACTTTATGCTACCGTTTTTAGAACAGATGATGAAGCCTATGAAATTTGGAAAAAATACTTGCCAGAAGATAGAATCCAAAGATTTGATGAAAAAGACAATTTCTGGGAAATGGGTGATACTGGGCCTTGTGGTCCATGTTCGGAGATTCATTATGATGGAACAAAAGATTTATCGGGTGCAGCCCTTGTAAATGCAGGTCATGAAGATGTAATAGAAATTTGGAATTTGGTTTTTGTTCAGTATAACCGAAAAGCAGATGGATCCCTTGAGAATTTAAAAAATACTCACGTGGATACTGGAATGGGCTTTGAACGAATCACAAGGGTAATTCAAGGAAAATCAAGTAATTATGATACTGACATCTTTATGCCTTTTATTAGAGAAATCGAAAAATTATCGGGCAAAAAGTATGGTGCTGATTTAAAAAGTGATATTGCTATGCGTGTAATATCAGATCATATAAGAACACTTAGCTTTACTATTGCAGATGGTGCAATACCTGGGAACGAAGGAAGAAGCTATGTGCTTAGAAGAATACTAAGAAGAGCTTCGAGATTTGGTCGTGATATTGGACTAAAAGAAGCATTTTTTTATAAACTTGTTGATACTGTAGCTGATAACTTTGGAGATATTTTTCCGGAGGTAGAGAAGCAAAAAGAATTAATCAAAAAAATTATTAAGGGCGAAGAAGAAAGTTTTCTTCAGACATTAGAATCGGGTTTGGTTAAACTTGAGGAGATGTCTCAAAATTTAAAAGAAGGTGAAAAAATATCTGGTTCGATTGCTTTTTTACTTTATGATAGCTTCGGATTTCCTCTTGATCTAACACAGTTAATTGCTCGTGATAAGGGCTTGCTAGTCGATGTTCCTGAGTTCGAAAAATTAATGGCTGACCAAAAAGCAAGATCTCAATCTGCAAGAAAATCTAATTCGGAAGAAGCTGATGAATCAAGTTTAGAATTTAAAACCACTTTTACTGGCTACGACCAGTTTGAAACAGAATCAAAAATTGTATTTGCTGAAGGTAATAGAATAGTGCTAGAAAAAACTCCATTTTATGTTGAAAAAGGAGGTCAAGTCTCTGATACTGGGACTTTATTAATCGAAGGCAATTATCTATCAGTTGTTGATACCAAGTTATCTGGTGACGCAATTGTTCATATAATTGATACTGAAATTGACAGCTCGCTAGTTGGCAAAATTGGTGTTGCGAAAATAAATGTTGAGCTTAGAAGAGATATTATGCGGAATCATTCTGCTACACATTTACTTCATGAAGCATTGAGAACTATTCTTGGCGAGCATATTCAGCAACAGGGATCGCTTGTAACATCAAATTATTTAAGGTTCGATTTTAATCATTTTGAGAAAGTTCCTAAATCAGATTTAAAGAAAATTGAAGATTTAGTAAATCAAAAGATTTTTGAAACTATAACAGTTGAAACTAAGGAAATGAGCTTAGATGAAGCTAAAGAGAATGACAAGATTAAAATGTATTTTGGTGATAAATATGGATCAAATGTAAGAGCTGTTTTTATGAACCCTGCTTATTCAGTAGAGCTTTGCGGTGGGACACATGTAAAAAACACAGCAGAAATTGGCTATTTTAAAATCACTTCCGAAAGTTCTGTTGCATCTGGCGTGCGAAGGATTGAGGCTATTTCTGGAAGATTTATCGAAAAAGAATTTGAAAAGTTAAATACTGAAATATCAAATAGATTAGACAATGAAAACAGTTTAAAGGATCAAATTAAACAATTAGAAAAAGAAATTTCTAAATTGAAATCCCAAGATGCAAATAGTGGATTAGAAGATTTAATCGATACTGCTAAATCAATAAATGGAATTAATGTTGTTTCGGCACAAGTTGATGTCGAGGATATGGACGCTTTTAGAGATTTAGGCGAAACACTTAGAAATAAATTAGAGCCACTTGGTATAGGATTACTTGCAAAACTTGATGAAGATAAAGTACAGTTAGTTTGTGTTGTAACTGATGAATTAAAAAATAAATATCCTGCTGGTAAACTAGTAGGCTTAGCTGCCAAAACACTAGGAGGCGGTGGTGGTGGCAAGCCACATTTGGCAACTGCAGGTGGTAGAAAACCAGAAAAATTACCCGAATTATTATCTAAACAATTTTATGATATTGTTGAAAATTATGGTTAATCATATTGAAGTATATTAAAGGTATTGCTGTAAAATTGAATGAAGTAAATATTAAATTGAGAAAAACACAAAGTTTTTTGTCTATAATACAAGTTAAATGAATTTAATTTGAAAATATAATATTAGCTTTAATTCTCTTGTCTATTAACTTAACAGTTTTACAATAAATAGATTCCGAGCCGATTTGGAGTCGCTCCATTCAAAATTATGAGAGAATTACCCTCGATTATGATACATATTCTAACACATTCATTAGCTTTGCTCGAGGTGGTATTCAAAAAATGTTATAAATGTTTGTGACTTGCAACATAATCTATTCTTATTGATACCATTAAGTATGAACCATTTAAACCAGATGAAACTAATTCAATATAACTAACTGACAAAGTTATGCCATGAGCTATCCAACCTTTGAAAATGGTTAATTAGTTTACAAACAAATTTGGAGAAAAATTGAAAAATAATTACTTTATAATCTTGTATTTAGAATAATTATAAATAAGATATTTTTAAATTGAATGAAAAAGAAAGAAATTAAAGTTGGAAATAGCATCCTGAAATTAAAAAATCAGGTCAAAAGTGAAAAAGTAAAAATCGAAGGTAGAGATTGTATCAAAATATCTAATTACGATACAATGGATTTTTTCTTTATGAATATTGTAAGCAATTCTAATCTGTGGATGTTTATCTCAAGTAATGGATCTCTTACCGCTGGGAGAAAAAACTCTGACTTTTCTCTATTCCCTTACTATACAGTTGATAAGATTCACGATTCAGTAAAACAAACTGGATCTAAAACAATTATACAGGTTGAAAAGGATAATCAAATATTTCTTTGGGAACCATTTAGTTCTAATTATGAAGGGGTATACAATGTTCAAAGAAATATTTATAAAAGCGTAATAGGAAATTTTATACTTTTTGAAGAAATTAATCACGATTTAGAATTAAGTTTTTCATATAGCTGGAGTAATGCAGATAAATTTGGTTTTATACGAAACTCAAAAATTCAAAATCTAAGTACGGCTAATATAAAAATATCTATAGTTGATGGTTTGCAAAACCTCCTTCCCGCAGAGCTTAATGTAAGGTTACAGAATGAATTTAGCAATTTAGTAGATGCTTATAAAAAAGCTGAATACTTTACAGAGAAAAAAATGGCGGCATTTACATTAAGTTCAATTCCAACTGACCGTGCCGAGCCAAATGAATCCTTAAAAGCAAATGTTGCATGGCAGTGTGGTCTAGTTAATCACAAAATATTATTATCAAATTCTCAGCTGGAGAATTTTAAACAAGGTGATAATCTAAAATCAGAGAGCATTAACAGAGGCAATAGAATATCATTTTTAGTTAATTCAGATTTTATTTTAGGAGGTAATCAAGATAAATCATGGAAAATAATTATTGATGCTAATAAGTCTCAATCTGAATTTATATCACTTTCAAATTATATTTTATCAGGTAATAATTTATTAAAAGTAATTGATGAAGAAATTCTTAGTGATAGAGAAAAATTAATCGTAAAAATTGCTAAAAATGATGGTGTACAATATGTTAATGATGATTTAAGCAACTTCAGACACGCTTCAAATACTCTATTCAATATCATGCGTGGAGGTGTTTTTGAAAATGATTATTCAATTTCTAAAAAGGATTTCATTGGATTTGTAAGTAAAGCTAATCATAAAGTTACAAGCGAATGTGAATTAATTTTGAGCAACTTTGATAAGAGTTTTAGCTTTAATGAATTAATGGATGCTATACCAGATTCTAACCAAGATTTAGAAAGACTTGCTTATGAATACATGCCTCTATCGTTTAGTAGAAGACATGGCGATCCTAGTAGACCATGGAATCATTTCTCAATAGATTTAAAAGATGATAGTGGAAACCCAAAACTTGATTATCAAGGTAATTGGAGAGATTTATTCCAAAACTGGGAGGCGATTTCTTTATCTTATCCTGACTTTGTAGAAAAAATGATTGCAAAGTTTGTAAATGCTTCAACAGCAGATGGTTATAATCCTTATAAAGTAACCCGAGATGGCTTCGATTGGGAAATTATTGAGCCAGATGATGAATGGTCTTACATTGGATATTGGGGAGATCATCAGATTATTTATTTGTTGAAATTATTGGAAATTTCAGGTAAATATAACCCAGAAAAATTAGAAAAATTGTTAAGCAAAAATATTTTTGCCTATGCTAATGTTCCATATAAAATTAAGACTTATGAAGAAATATTAGAGAATCCTCAAGATACAATTGAATTTGATTTTGAGCTTGATGACAAAATCAGCAATAAAGTAAATGAAATTGGCTTTGATGCTAAGTTTCAATTTGATCAAGAAAACCAAATTTCATATACTAATCTTGCCGAAAAGCTTTTGTTACCTCTATTAGTTAAGCTATCTAATTTTGTTCCTGGAGCTGGAATTTGGATGAATACACAAAGACCTGAATGGAATGATGCAAATAATGCTTTAGTTGGTTATGGTGCTTCTATGGTGACTGTCTATTATATTAAACGATATGTTAGATTTTTATCTGATTTGTTAAATACAATTTCATTAAAAAGCTTTGATATGCATGAAGAAGTGGCTAGTTTCTTTGTATCATTAAGTGAATATTATATCAAAGCTTCAAAAACTCATATAAAATTAAATGATAATCAAAGGAAAGAGTTTGTTGATACTATTGGAAAGATTGGAAGTAATTACAGATCAGTTATTTATGAATCTGGATTTTCGTGTAATAGATCTGAGATCTCTATTAAAAATACATTTGATTTCCTTAAAGCCGTAGAATTATTTCTTGATGAGACAATCAAGACAAATAGAAGAGATGATAATCTTTATCATTCTTACAATCTTCTTGCCATCTCAGAAAATAGGATTGGTGTTAAGAGGCTTTATGAAATGCTTGAGGGTCAAGTTGCAATTCTAAGTGCAGGGGTTTTAGATGTTTCAGAATCTATAAAACTGTTGAAGGCACTTAGATTAAGCACCTTATATAGAGAGAATCAAAATAGCTATATGCTCTATCCAAACAGAAGTCTGCCAAGCTTCCTAGATAAAAATTCATTTTCATCAGGCAAATTTGAAAAATATTCTGAAATCAAATCATTTTTACAAAACCTAAACAATGGTATTATACTAATAGATGAAAATGGTAGTTGGCATTTTAATAGTCAATTTAAAAATTCTGGTTTTCTAAAAGAAGAGCTAAATAAAAAATTTGAGAAGGGTGAAATTAATCAAAAAGCAACTGAACAATTGCTTGAATTGTATGAAGATGTTTTCGATCATAAATCTTTTACTGGTAGATCTGGAACATTCTTCAGATTTGAAGGATTGGGTAGTATTTATTGGCACATGGTATCAAAACTACTTTTATCTGTTCAAGAAACATATTATAAAGCAGCAAATGAAACCGTCTCAAATGAAGAATTGTTAGAGCTGAAAAATATCTATTATGATATTAAAGAGGGTATAGGAGTTCATAAAAATCCAAAAGAATACGGCTCTTTTCCTACTGATGCCTACTCACATACACCTGAAAATTCTGGAGTTCAACAGCCTGGAATGACGGGGCAAGTTAAGGAAGATATAATTAGTCGATTCGGCGAGCTAGGGGTAAGAGTGGACAATGGTGAAATATCATTTGATCTTACTTTATTACAAGAAAGTGAATTTTTACAAGAAGGAAGAGAAATTATTTATATTGATGTTGTAGGAAATAAAAATTTTATTAAGTTGGAACACAAACAATTAGCCTTCACTCTATGTCAGGTTCTTGTTGTTTACAAAAAGTCGAATCAAAACAGGGTTTTAGTTCATATCGATGACGCAATTGAAGAGTCACCAGAACTAAAAATAAATAAAGAAATTAGCAGAACAATATTTCAAAGGGAAAATAGAGTTTCCAAAATTGAAGTTGAAATATATCACAATTAGTATGTACAAATCAAGAGGATTAAATGCAACTAAATCTACTTTTTATTAAGTTGAAATACTTAACTAAGTTTAATTTTTACATCTTTATAATAATTTCATTACTTAGTATGAATTCTATTTATGCTCAGGGAAATAAAGTAAAGGTAATATCTGATAGTAACGGTCAAAAATTAAAGGTTGATGGTAAGGATTTCATGGTAAATGGTATGAATTGGGATTATATGCCAATTGGTACAAATTATTCCTATGATTTCTGGAGCAAACCTGACTCTTTTATTAGACAAGCCCTAGATAATGAAATGTCACTCCTAAAAAACATGGGTGTAAACACTATCAGAGTTTATACTGGGATGCCTGCAAAATGGATCACCTATATTTATGAAAACTATGGCATTTATACTATGCTTAATCATTCATTTGGAAGATATGGAGTAACAATCGGAGGAGCTTGGGTTAGCAATACAAATTATGCTGATGAAGGTGTAAGAGAATTGCTTTTAAGTGAAGTGACTCAAATGGTAGAACAATACAAGGATACTCCAGGACTACTACTCTTTTTACTTGGAAATGAAAATAATTATGGTCTTTTCTGGGACGGAGCTGAAACTGAAGATATTCCCGTTGATAAAAGAAAATCAACTAAAAGAGCTATACCAATGTACCAACTCTTTAATGAAGCAGCAAAATCAATGAAAAAGATTGATAATTATCATCCTATTGCAATGTGTAATGGTGATTTATTATTTATTGATATAATCGCAAAAGAATGTAATGATGTTGATATTTATGGAACTAATATGTATCGTGGAATATCATTTACAGATGCTTTTGAAATAGTAAAAGATAAATTAAATAAACCTATTTTATTTACCGAATTTGGCTCTGATGCTTTGAATTCAAGAACTAAAGAGGAATCTCAAAAAGATCAAGCCAGATACCTTGTTGCCAACTGGAAAGAAATATATGAAAATGCTTATGGAATTGGCAATAGTAACAACTCAATTGGTGGATTTACATTTCAATTTAGTGATGGATGGTGGAAATATGGGCAAACAAAAAATTTAGATAACCACGATAAAAATGCTTCTTGGTCAAATGGTGGCTATACTTTTGATTTTGAAAATGGCGAGAATAATATGAATGAAGAATGGTTTGGAATTTGTGCAAAGGGCAAAACCAATTCAGCCGGTCTTTATCAGCTTTATCCAAGAGCTGCTTACTATGCTCTAGAAGAAGCTCATAAGCTTGACCCATATTCAGACGGAAATTCACAAAGTAAAATTAACAATCATTTTGATAACATTAAACTAGTAAAAGCTGTAGGCGCTGCAAAATCAGATTATGCTTTGATGATGGCTCAAAAAGGCTCACCAATTAGAATAAGTGGTTTAAGGGCAAATTTCACGACATATAGTACTGGTGGAAATAAAATACTAACTCCCAGTAGTCCATCAAACGATTACGCTACTTATCCAAATCAACTGGGTTTTGACCATATGCAATCATTTTTTGCTGAGGTTGAAGCTAGCCCAAATGATAATTTAAGAGCAAAAGTCTCTTTCAACATTCTTGGCAATGTTGCTGAGAATCCAATAGATCAAATCTTTTATGAAAACCGAGGTCGAAGAGCAAATTTCGAAACTCCTGACGGTCAAGTCACAGTCGGAGATTTAGAAAGAGTGAGAATTTATGGTGCTAGCATTGATTGGAGTACTAAATATTTTGATGTAAATGGATTTTACAGAACAGGTCACTATCACTGGGGTTACGAAGGTGATTTCTTTGGTTTATACAGAGAAGCTAATTATGGGCCAAATATTGACATCTATAATGGTAATGCTCCTCTTGGATTTGAGTTCAGTGGTAAACGGTCGTTAAATGGATTGAAGGTTGCTTTTGGTCCAGAGCTTTGGTGGGGTGCGAACCCAGCATTATTATTAAAATATACAACAAGAGTTGGGATGTTTGATTTTACAGGAATGTACCATGAAGATGTAGATAATCTAGCCAATACCGAAAGTTCATTCGCAGTTCCATCACTACAAAATAGAAGATCAACTCTACATTTAGCAACTAAACTTGGTAATTTAGGAGTAGAGGTTGGAGGTATTTGGGCAGGATCACCACAAGTTGGGCAAACTTTCCAAGTAGTAGATGGCGAAAGTGGAAATTATACTGTTTATGAAGACCAAATTAATGATAATGATACATGGGGTGGAAAATTCAAATTAACTTATACCGGTAGCCCAATCAATTGGTATTTACAAGGTTCAGCTATGGGTTTAGTTGCTTTAGGTGGAGCTGATCAAACACAGACTTTTGCTGGATGGAGACTAAGAGATGTTGGAATGGGCAATATGTATAACCTGCTTGCAGGTTTTACCTTCTCAGTAGGAAACTTACAGATTGCTCCAAATTTCCTTTGGCAAAAACCAATCGAAGATCCAATTCCTGCAGACGCTCCTGCACCAGCAAGACCTCGAAATGTATTAAATGATCCATTTCTGGTGAGAGGTAACAGGGAAACTACTTCTGCTGAGTTACTTTTGACTTATGACCCTACACCAGCAACTTGGATGTATGAGTGGAATAATGATATGGTTGAAGATGCCCCTTTTGCAATTAGTGCTGGATTTATTTTCAGACATCACCCTACATCTATGGATGCCGCTATTGGTATTTTAGGTGATGGTCGTACACTTTTTGCATTCAATGGAGCTGCTCCTGCTGCTGATTTGTGGGAATCAAATATTAGAATCATTTCTAACATTAATAATAAATATAAACTTGTTGCAAACTTAATTGCTGGAACAGCTCAGTCAAATGGAGATGATGGAAGAATGATACATCGTTGGGGTGGTGATTTCAGAATAGTAAGGGGCGTATGGAGATTAATGGGAGCTGTAAAAGTTAATGATTGGGGACCATTTGATTACCATAGAGATTTTAATTTAACTTTCCCTTTACAACTTATTGGAGATATTTCTACAACTGTAGATGCCTCTAGTTGGTTCACTGGCTTGCCACAAACAAAATTAGGAATTATGTGCACTTGGAGATCATTAAACAGATACTCTCCAAGATATTCACCAACAATGATAGTAAATGATTTAGGTGAACTTGAAAACGACCCTGAAGCAGTAGGCTTTGGTAATGGTAACGAATGGGAAATTAGAACTTATCTTAATTTTAATCTTAGGAACTAATGGTTTTGGAGAAAAAAATGAAAATGAAATTATTAATACTTATACCCCTTTTATGTGCTCTAGTTTCTTGTGAAAGAGATGTAAGCACCCTTGATTCAGCTTCTTTCCCTGCTGCAAGTGAGATTTACCTTGATGGATTAGCAGGTGATTTAGATTATCAAGCCTTTTTAAATTCAAAATTGGATGCATTAAGTCTAGATAATGAAGTTAAATATGATGGAACAAGCTCAATAAAAATTACTGTTCCAAGAGTTGGCGATCCATCTGGTTGGTTTGCTGGTGGAGTCTTAGTTTCTCCTGGAAGAGATTTGTCTGGATTTAATGCACTTACGTTTTATTCAAAAGCGAGCCAAGTAGCTACTATTGGTGAATTAGGTTTTGGGAATGATAACAACAATAACGCAGATTATCTGACTATAATAAGAAATGTGAAAGTAACTACTTCTTGGCAGAAATTTATAATTCCCATACCAAATTCTACTAAGCTTATTGCCGAACAAGGGATTTTTCAATTCTCAATTGGTGCTGACGAAAATGGAAATGGCTTTGATGTTTGGTTTGATGAAGTTCAATTTGAAAATTTAGGAACACTTTCTCATCCACAGGCTGATTTAGGAAATGCGAGTTTAACTCCAGTAATTGGTGATACACTTTTGATTGATGATGTTAAGGTAAGCGTTAGTGGGTCAGATGTGATAGTAGATGCAAGTAGTAAGTATCTAGATTTTAAATCAAGCAATGATTCAGTTTTAGTCGTAGAAGGAGAAAATCTAATTGTTGTTGGTGGTGGTGAAGCAGAAATTACAGCAAAATTAGGTGAATTAGACGCACTTGGTTCTATAAGAGTTGATGTCGGAAATCTTACGGCAGCTCCAAAGCCAAACTTTCCTTCTAGTGATGTTATTTCAATTTTTAGTAATGAATATACTAATGTAACTGTTGATAGTTTTAACCCATTTTGGGGAGGTTCTACAACACTTATTTCAGACCTGCAAATTGGTGATGATGATTTAAAGAAATATACAAAACTAAATTTTGTTGGGATAATTTTTAATACCCAAACAATTGATATTAGTGAAATGACTCATTTTCACTTACAGTTTTGGACACCTGATCCATCTGCTTTACCCTCAGCTTTTAGAGTTGAAATTATTGATTTTGGAGCTGACAATGGATTCGATGGAGGAGATGATTCAGCACATATTATTACAGTCAATGCTAGCTCAACACCAGTATTGGAGTCAGAAAAATGGGTGACAATCGATATTCCAATATCAGAATTAACTAATTTAAATTCAATCAAAAATATTGCGCAGATTGTATTATCATCTCCAGCTAATCAAGCTCCAAACACTGTATATATTGATAACTTATTATTTCATAAATAATAAAGGAAATTTAAAATGAAGAATTATAGCGTATTAATACTTTTAATTTTTGTGTTGATTGGATGTGATGAATCAGAGAATCCTAAAAATTGGCAGCTTGTATGGGAAGACAATTTTGATGGACTAAACGGAACTTCTCCAGATCCTCTGAAATGGACTTATGACATTGGTACTGGAATAAACGGTTGGGGAAATCAACAACTTGAATATAATACTGATAGACCCGAAAATGTGTCACATGATGGTGAAGGGAATTTAGTAATTACAGCAATTGAAGCTCGCTTTGAGAGTAGTGACTATTCATCTGCTAGAATTACTACTCGTGGTTTATTTGAAGTAATGCACGGAAGGATAGAAGCGAGAATAAAGCTTCCTTGGGGTCAAGGGATTTGGCCAGCTTTATGGCTTCTTGGTTCAAATATTGAAGAGATTGGTTGGCCGCAATGTGGTGAGATTGATATAATGGAATATCGTGGTCAAAACCCAAGTACTATTTTAGGCAGCGTTCACGGACCTGGTTATTCAGCTGGCAACTCAGTTTCTGATGAATTTAGCTTATTTAATGATAGATTTGATACAGATTTTCATGTATTTGCTATTGAATGGGATGAAAATGAAATTAAATATTTTGTTGACGGACAAAACTACTTTACAGTAACTCCAGAAGATGTTATGGGTGAATGGGTTTTTGATAATAATTTTAATATTATTTTAAACTTGGCTGTTGGAGGTACTTTCGTAGGTCCAACAAATGAAAAAACAGTATTTCCCCAAATGCTTTATGTTGATTATATTAAAGTATATAAATAATTCGATTTTATAGAAAGGAAAAAGCATGAAAAGCTTTTTTAGTATCCCAGTATTACTGGGGTGTATTATTATTATAAGTTCTTGTGATATGCCAAAAGATATTTTAAAAACTACTGAGATAATTGTTACCTCGGAAGCAGGTGATAAATTAGCTATCAAAGAAAATGTTGAATTTCAAATTGGCAAGCCATTAGGCACAATTATCTCAATAGATACTTCAATAAAAAAACAAAAAATATTAGGAATAGGTACTTCTTTTACTGAGTCATCTGCTTTTGTTCTAGCTCATTTGTCTAAAGAAAGAAGAGCTGAATTAATGAATGATATCTATGGTAAGGATGGAGCTAATTTTTCAATCGCTAGAACACATATTGGTGCCTGTGACTTTTCCGTTGAAGGTAAATATTCTTACGTTGATAAAGTAGATGATGTTGAATTAAATTCATTTTCATTAAAACATGACAAAGAGGGGTTTAGCAAGGAAAAATATTTTGGTGTGAAAGATGAGTCTTATGACCTTATTCCATTTATTAAAGAGGCATTAGCAATTAAGGAATCACAAGATGACAAAAATCTAAGAATTATTTCTTCTGCTTGGACAGCACCTAAATGGATGAAAGATATAAATGAATGGTATATTCCAGGCTCTACTGAAAATAATTGGCAGGGTTCAGGTGGGAAACTTAAACCAGAATATGAATCAGTTTATGCAGATTACATTTTAAAATATCTTAAAGAGTATAAAAAAGAAGGAATAGATATTTGGGGGATTACACCTATAAATGAACCGCATGGCAATAATGGACAGTGGGAAAGCATGCACTTTACCGCAGAATCTCAACGAGATTTTATTAAACAACATCTTGGACCAACACTTAAAAAGAGTCAATTCCCTGATACAAAGCTACTAATTTACGATCAAAATAGAGGTGGCTTAGAACATTGGGCAAATACAATTTTAAGTGATAAAGAAGCTGCAACTTATGTATATGGTACCGCGATTCACTGGTACGAAAGCACTTTTAAAGTCTTTGAAGAATCACTTAATAAAGTTCATAATAAATTTCCAGAATTTGGTGTAATCCATACTGAAGGCTGTATAGACGATCTTGGAAAAGATGCTCCTCCCGGAATTAAAGACCCCATTAAATTCAAAGAAGAAAACTGGTTTAAAAATGATGATTTCTGGTGGAACAGAAATGCTACTGACTGGGCTTACACAGCCGACTGGGCAGAAAATGTTGAAGATCACCCGATTTACACTCCAGTTCACAGATATGCAAGAAACATAATAGTTAGCTTGGATAATTGGCTTGAAGGTTGGATTGATTGGAATATTATCCTTGATAAAGATGGTGGACCAAACCATGTTGGGAATTTCTGTGGAGCTCCAATAATGATTGACAAAGAAAATCAAGATATATACAAAACACCAATTTTTCATGTATTATCGCAATTTAGCAGAACAATTCGTCCTGGTGATTATGCTCTCCAAACAAACAGAATTTTAGATGAAATTGGAAGTGATGATTTGTATGCTTGTGCAACGATAAATTCAGAAAAATTATTAAGTGTTCAATTACTAAATACTACAAAAAGACCAATCGAATTTAATCTTAAAATACTTGATAGATATGCGAACATCTCTATTGATGCAAATTCGATACAAACTGTAAGGGTTCAATTATGAGAAAATTTCTGAAGATAATCAATGTAGTTATGGTTATATCATTTTGCTTTTTAATTGCTTGTAATTCTGATAAACAAAATAAAAATATAATGGAAGATATAAAAGACAATAGTGAAAATCAATTTGTTGAAAGAGAATTTAAACCTTATTTAAATGGGAATTTTATTGGAAATGCAATCTCTTACGGGCCCTACAGAGAGGGGCAAGCACCAGGTCAAAAAGGACCATCCGAAGAGCAAATTAAAGAAGATTTAGAAATTCTTTCAAGTAGATATAATCTAATAAGAGTATATAACGCTGATGATGATACTAGATTAGTTTTAGAAACAATTAGGAATTATAATATTCCTATGAAAGTTATGCTAGGAATATGGCTTGAAAGGGAGCGAGATAAAGAAAAATCAAAGCAAAATAAGAATAATATTGAATATGGAATCAACTTAGCAAATGAATATAAAGATGAAGTAATTGCAGTTTCTGTTGGCAACGAAGCTCAGGTTTATTGGTCGTACCATAGGATGAAAATAGAAAATCAATTTGCATATATTGATAAAGTTAGAGAAAGTACAACACAGCCAATAACGGTGGCAGATGATTATAGCTTTTGGGTTGATGATACCAGCCGAACCTTAGCTAGTAAAATTGATTTTATTACTACCCATGCACATCCTGCCTGGAATGGCTTGCAAGTTGAGAATTCAGTTCAATGGCTTGATAGCATATACACCTCTGTCGCTGAAAAACACCCTAATAAACTTCAAATTGTGGGAGAAACAGGTTGGCCTACAAAATTCAATAAAGAACAAATTGGAGATGGGCAACAAGGTAGTTTGATAAAAGGAGAAATAAGTACAAATGCTCAAGAAAAGTTTTTAAATATTTATAATAATTGGGTAGACTCAAAAAAAATCACTTCTTTCCTATTTGAAGCTTTTGATGAACCATGGAAAGGTGGGGGTGAAGCTTCAGGTGAAAATGAAGTAGAAAAGCATTGGGGAATATTTTATGAAAATAGAACTCCAAAATTTTAATATTCATTGAAAATTCATTATATTTAAACAAATAATTAACAAATTAATCAAAAACAATGGAGTAAGAATGTTTAATAAATTTACAGCGTTTTTAATACTAGCATTAATGTTAGTATTTTCTGGTAAGGCAATTAGCCAAGAAATACATAATATCAACTTTGAACCAGATGGCGTTGGTGCCGATTGGGAATGGACAGTAGATGATAATGATGATGACCCAAATCTGGAGTTTATTGCTAACCCGGATCCAACAGGTGGAAATATGTCTCCAACTGTTGCAAAATTCACTGCAAGAGCAACGGGAAATCCTTGGGCATTATTTTTTACAAATGACAATGGACAATTTACTTTTGATGATAACAACTCACAAATTAAAATTATGGTTCACAAATCTAGAATAAGCCCAATTGGAATTAAATTTGAAGGTGGTACAGGTACTCCATTAGAATTACAGGTTCCTAATAACGTTACAGGTGAGTGGGAAGAATTAACTTTTGATTTTTCTGAGAGAATTGGTCAAACTTTTTCTAGAATGGTAATCATACCAGATTTTGAGGAAAGAAGTGAAGAAAATATAGTCTATATAGATAATATTCAGGTACCAATGGGAGAAGTTATTGACTTAATTGAACCAGAAATAGCTGCTCCAACACCAGGCGATGACCCTGAAGAGGTTATCTCAATATTTAGTGATGCTTATGAAAACTTACCTGGTACTGAATTTAATCCTGTATGGGGACAGAGCACACAGGTTTCTCAAATTATGATTGAAGAGAATAATACATTGCTATACGAGACCCTAAATTTTCAAGGTACTCAACTTGCAGCTAATCAGGATTTATCAGACATGAATTTCCTTCATATAGATTTCTGGACTCAAAACGCAACTATGCTATCAGTTTCTCTTGTAAAGCTAGCTGATGCCTCACCAAAAGAAGCAAAATATGATTTTAGTATTACTAATAATGAATGGGTTTCAGTTGATATCCCATTATCTCATTTTGAGGCATTAGGATTAGTTCTAGATGATATTCATCAATTAAAAGTAGATGGTAATGGTAGTGTCTACTTTGATAATATTTACTTCAAGGTAGGGGAGCCAGTTGTTGGTAACCCTACACATACAATAGATTTTGAGCCAGAAGGAGTTGGTGCAAATTGGGATTGGACAGTTAATGAAAATGATGATAATCCTGATTTAGAATTTATTGAAAATCCTAACCCTTCTGGTGGAAATACATCTCCAACTGTAGCTAAATTTACTGCACGAGCAGAAGGTAATCCATGGGCACTGTTTTTTACATCCGATGATGGTGAGTTTACTTTTGATGCTGAAAATAGTATGGTAAAAATGATGGTTCATAAATCTAGAGCAACTGATGTTGGAATGAAATTTGAAGGTGCTTCTGGCGCTTCTCCTGAGTTAAAAGTAAGTAACACTGTAGTTGGTGAGTGGGAAGAATTGACATTTGATTTCTCATCAGAAATTGGAAAATCTTATTCAAGAATTGTAATCATACCAGATTTCTTAGAAAGAAGCGAAGAGCAAATTGTTTATATAGATAACCTTGTAATTCCTGATGGGGTAGTGGTAATAGGTGATGAACCAAAAACTGCTGCACCTAATCCTCCTGCATTAGGAACTGGTGATGTTATTTCAATCTTCAGTAACGCTTATGAAAATCTAGAGGGAACTAATTTCAATCCATCATGGGGTCAATCAACTTCTGTATCAGAGGTGTTAATTGAAGAAAACAATACATTAAAATATGAATTTTTGAATTACCAGGGAACAGAGCTTGCAGCCGCACAGGATGTTTCAGAAATGAATTATTTACATCTTGACTTTTGGACTGCCAATTCTACTGAATTAAGTATAGCACTAGTTAAACAAGCAGACGCATCTCCCAAAGAAGCTAAATATGACTTAACAATAATTAATAATGAGTGGGTTAGTATTGATATTTCTTTAGAAGAATTTACAAGTCTGGGATTAGAGATAGATGATATTCATCAATTAAAAATTGAAGGTAATGGAACTGTATTTTTTGATAATATTTATTTCAGAAAAGATGTTAATAGTGTGAGATACACTACTAATAATAATTCAATATTCACATTAGAATCAAATTATCCTAATCCATTTAGCGAATCAACGCAAATTAGATTTAATTTGAAAGAATCTAATCAAGTTACAATTGAGCTTTATGATAGCTTCGGACAAAAAGTTAAAGTACTAATGGATGAGTTTAAAGCATCTGGCAATTACAACTTACTTTTTGAAAGTGTTTCACTTAGCTCAGGAAATTACATCTTAGTAATGAAAGCTGGTAATTTAGAATCGGCAAGAACAATTATAATAGCCAAATAATTTAACTAAAGCCGAGCAACTTGCTCGGCTTTCTTATATTAAAAAAATAAACTTTCTATTAATTTTTAAAAATGTCAAAGCACATTACAGCTTTTAAAGATAAAGTACCAATTCTACAAAAATCTGCCTTTGGAGCCGGTCATTTAGTATTAAATTTACTTCCAGGTGCTCTAGGTGTATTTATGTTTTTTCTACTTACTGCATTTGGAATGGACCCTTTCCTAGCAGGTTTATTAGGTGGATTACCAAGAATATTTGATGCAATTACAGACCCAATTATGGGTTTTATTTCAGATAATACCAATTCTAAATTTGGAAGAAGAAGACCCTATATTTTTATTGGTGCAATTCTAAGTGGAATATTTTTTGTTATGCTTTGGCAAATTGATGAAAACAATTCAGTAACATATAATTTTTGGTACTTTTTAATCATGTCAATGGTATTTCTTGTAGGAAATACAATGTTTGCAACCCCTCTTGTTGGTCTTGGTTATGAAATGACATCAGACTACAACGAAAGAACTCGTCTAATGGCATTCGCAAATACGATGGGCCAGATTGCTTGGATGATTGTCCCTTGGTTTTGGGTTTTAATTGCTGATCCCGAATTGTTTGAAAATCAGGCAGTTGGAGTCAGGCAATTATCAATTGCTGTTGGTGTTATTTGTTTGATTTTGGGTGTGTTACCTGCAATTTTCTGTAAAGGAATTGATGCTGGACACATGGAAAATCGTGCAAAATTATCTATAAAAACAATTGTCTCTAATATAGCTGATTTAGCTAGAGGAATTCGTGAAGCAGTTAAAAATAAGCCTTTTTTAAGATTGTGCGGAGCTACATTCTTAGTTTTTAATGGATTTCAGCTAGTTGCTTCATTTAGCTACTTTATTATTGTATTTCACATGTTCGATGGAAGTTATGGAGATGCTGGAAATTGGCCAGCTTGGTTTTCGACCATTTCAGCTATAATAACAGCATTTTTAGTAATACCAATTATCTCATTCATGTCAGATAAATTAGGTAAAAGACAAGCATTTATAATTTCTACTATTATTTCAATTATTGGTTATATTCTAAAATGGTGGGGATTTAACCCTGAAAACCCACTGATGATTTTCATGCCAGTTCCATTCATGGCTTTTGGACTTGGTGGTCTTTTCACACTTATGATGAGTATGACTGCAGATGTTTGTGACCTTGATGAACTTAGAAATGGCCAACCAAGAAAAGAGGGAACCTTTGGTGCAATATACTGGTGGATGGTGAAGCTTGGGCAAGGCATAGCACTTGTTCTAGGTGGACTAGTCTTAGATATGGTTGGATTTGATCAAAATGTAAGTAAACAAACTGTAGAAACTCTAACAAATCTAAGAATTGCAGATATTATAATACCGGCTGGAACCGCAACACTCGCTATTATAGTTATGTGGAATTATAGCTTAACGGAGGAGCGTGCAGAAGATATTAAGAAGCAACTAGTGGAAAGAAGAGGCGAACTTTAATTAATTTATAATATTAGTCAAATGTCTATAAGAAACGAAAATATTATGTCTCTTGCTGGTATTGATACTACAAAATGTACTAGCAAGGAATTATCAGAATTATTTAAAAAATATTTGTTTAAAGGTATTCATGGGATATGCTTTAGCTCCTATGTTGATGGGCAAGAGCCCGGTGATATTATTACCTCAAAGCAAATACAGAAGAGAGTTGAAGTCATTAAGCCTTATGCTAAATGGGTAAGGACTTTTTCTTGTACAGATGGTAATGAGCTGATACCTGCAATCGCTAAAGAAAATGGCATAAAAACTATGGTTGGAGCTTGGCTTAGCGATGATAAAGAATTAAATGATAAAGAAATTAATAACTTAGTTGAAATTGCCAAATCTGGTAATGCTGATTTGCTTGCTGTTGGCAACGAAGTTATGTATAGAAAAGAACTTACCGAAAATGAGCTTCTTGGATATATCAAGCGAGTTAAAGATCAAATACCAGATATAGATGTAGCATATGTAGATGCTTATTATGAATTTCGTGACCGCCCAGCACTAACTGAAGCTTGCGATGTAATCTTTGCTAATTGTTATCCATTTTGGGAAGGTTGCCATATCGATTATTCACTTCCATACATGAAGACCATGTATCAAATTGCAAAAACAGCCGCTTCTGGAAAAAGAGTTGTTATTAGCGAAACTGGTTGGCCAAGCAAAGGTACAAACTTCAAGGCATCAGAACCATCTACGGAAAATGCTATGCGTTATTTCATAAATACCCAAAAATGGAGCGAAGAAGAAAATATAGAAATTATGTATTTTTCAAGCTTTGATGAATCTTGGAAAGTAGGAGATGAAGGTGATGTAGGTGCCTATTGGGGGCTTTGGAACAAATACGAGAAACCTAAATTTTTTGATTAAAAAATCAGGTAATATTGATTAAAAGCGGAGATACGGACTCACGTCCAAATACTTACCCCACAGCGGGTCTATAGAATTAAACCGCCCGATGAGGTGGTCGTATTTGCGGACTTCCATGATCACCGAGACAGTTTTCTTTACCTACCCAGTTATCTCGTTGATTCTCAGAATATTTTGATTTCCAGAACACCCCACCATAAGGCGAGTAGTCCATTGCAAGTTGTGGCGTTAGTTCTATTTGGTCTGCTTTTAGTGTCATTCTTAGGTTACCGAGGTAATCAGTTATGTTAGATTCTTTATCCCAATTTTGAGCCTGTTCATCTTCATAAACATAAGAAATTTCATTATTTGTAAATATCTTTCCTATGTCCTAATCTTAAAACAAACAAATTATTTTCAGAAATATCAAAAATAATTCTATAATCTCCAACTCGAAATCTGTATTGACCAATTGCAATATTTTTAAGTTTCTTTGAATACTTTAAAGGGGCGGCTTTAAAAATTGATAACTTTTCTTTGATTTTTACTTTAATTGAATTGTCTAATTTTTGGTAGTCTTTTACAGCAGATTTGGTGAACTTAACATTATACATCTAATTCTTCCAAATCAAAATATTCTCCATTTTCAATCTCATTTCTTGATTCTTTTATTGAATTAACGTAAGCTTTACTAGATAGTGCTTCCAAATCCTCTAAATGTTCTTCGATAGACTCATCTACAACTGATTTTACAATAATTTTAAATTCATCTATGGTTAGATTTTCTAAAGTCATTTCTAATTTCCTTTTTTTAAATATACGAAACTTATACTTATTGAGTGTAAGTAGACTAATTAAGTTAAGTAAACGGACTCACGGCTAATATACTTACTCCACAGCGGATCTATACTATTAAACCGCCCAATCAAATGGTCGTATTTCCTAACCCCATGATCGCCTAAGCCGTTTTCTATATGATTTTCGTTAATTTATAATGTCCGAATACAATCTTAATTGTTTCAGTCCCAGATAATATTTTTAATACATAATTTTCCTTTTCCTTTTTAAATAAAATATCTATTATATCAAAGTATTCATCGTCAACGTCTTTTAGTTCGATATTCAGTTTTTTACATTTAATAAATCTAATGAGTAATATTTTTCTACATCACTTTTATTAAATTGTTCAATACCCATTATCTTTAAACTGACTTTATCTTTACTAATATTTATTTCTTCGTACAGGACAAAGCTAATTACCAAATTTTCATCTAATTGAATATTCATCTTTTAATTACCTCATTAGGTCTTGTATCATGTACTTTTTGTTTATCTCTTATAGCTTTAAATTTACCATCGTCGTCTTTTATTTATTTTTCACCCCTATTATTTCTAGCACCATTTTTGTTATATCTTCGCCTTGTAGATCTAACAATTGATCCGTCAGTTTTAATTGTTATAGTGGAATTATCTTTATCATTCTTATAAGTTTGAAAGCCACCATCTGATTCTGATTCTCTCCAGCAACTAATCTGCATCATTACCATCGTATTTGAACATATAAATAACATCGTTATGATATTTAGGGAGATAAATTCTGATATCCTCGAATATTTCTTTATTAAATTTATAAACATTTCCATTAATCTCCATCTTCTGAAAATTATAGAATCCTAATGTATCATATGCTTTATTGGTATCATCCTTGAGAAGGATTGTTGTTCTTATTTTTATTTTTTCATCGAGTTTTTTATTTACTCTAATAAATTCATCTATTTTCTTCTTTAAATATTCATAATAAGCTGAATTATTTATTTGAGTATATACTTCAATTTCATTTTTTTTATTGAGAAAATCTTTTGTTGAAAACTTACTGCTCCCAGTATTTCCCCAACTTTCACTATACACTTCAATATAATTATTTGTTTTGATAGATTGGAAAAAGTTACAGGAGATAAATATTTCTACTAACAATATATATTTTAACATATTTCTACCTTCAAATTATACTTATTTATATAGATTGATAGGACCTATAGGTTCTGTGCTAAGGGGGTCTTCAACTTTTGTATCTTTACTCATTTTCTGATTACAATCTTAAATTATATCTACTAAATTACAAAAAAGATCAAATAGTAGATTCCTTATTGAATTAAAAGGCTTCTAATTTCAAAGAACTGGTAACACTTGGTAACACTTTTTCGCTTTTTAAAAGTGTTACCACTTTGCTTTTTTTAAGTTCTCACGGATTTAAGTGTGGGCTACCTTTTTGGGGCATAAGCTAAGCAAGTAAATACCAAATACAAGAAAACAGTTTATACATATTTTGTAAATGGTTTGTAGGATATTGTAGTGTATAAGCGGGTCTAAACTATTAAACTGCCCGATTAGATGGTCGTATTTCCGAACGCCGTGATTGCCGAGACCATTTTCTTTAGTCCGTTCAGATTTTTTAATAAAATCTTCACCCTTCCCT
>JAONBD010000025.1 GCA_028376765.1 Candidatus Kapaibacterium sp. | reverse complement strand
CTCTACCGTTATTGAAGGCGTTACTAAACCAGATGATTGGTTTGGTTGCAAATACACTTGTTCAGAAGATGGAACGTTTACAATGGTTGATGGTTGGGTTGATCCTAGAGAAGCCGAGTAGATGAATGATAGAAATTTCATTAGCTGTTGCAGCAGCAGAAAAAGCTTTCAAGCTCATAAAGTATGGGGTTGACAAAAGCAAAGAAATACACGAGATGCAAGGAACTATTGCAGCTTTCTATGATGCAAAAGATCAAGTTACTGAAGCTAAAGCACAGTCAGAAAACTCATCTGCTGCAAACAAGATGTTCGCAAAAGATTCTGTCGAATCGTATGCGTTACAAGCAGTATTGGCAGAAGAACGAACTAAGAAGCTAGAGGCACAACTAAAGAGAATGTTTCAAGATAAAGGTAAGACTGCTTTGTATTCACAGATGATGAGGGTCAGGCAGCTAGAAAGATCAAGAAGATTACAAGCAGCAAAAGCAGCAGCAAAAAGAAAAAAAAGAATAGCTGACTTAACTTTTGTATTAGTCATAACAGCCGTAGGAGTCGGTGCAATTGCGTTAATGATTGGGTTTGTTGTTACAAAAATAAGCTAAGGTAGTAAAAAATGGTAGAAGATCGTTTAACGCGAGTAGAGCAGAAGATAGACACGTTACAGGAAACTATTGTTTCTTTAGCGCGTGTAGAAGAACGTCTTGTTACTGTTTTTAACAGACAGTCTACTATTGAAAACAAAGTAGAAAATATAGACAATAAAGTAGATGAGTTGTCTGAAAACATAGTAAAGGCTAGAGTAACAGAGCGTTTAGTTTGGGTAATTATTGTAGCTATTGTTAGCGCTGCTTTTACTTACATAGGAAAATAAGATGACGTATTTAGAGCTAGTAAATAGCGTTTTAAGACGCTTACGTGAGGATGAGGTTTCTACGATAGCAGAGACAAGTTACTCAGCTTTAGTAGGCGACTTTGTAAACGATGCTAAACAGATAGTAGAAAACTCTCACAGTTGGTCTGCTCTTCGTACAGCTATTGATTTTAACACAGTAGCGGGTACTTCTATTTATCCTTTAACAGGAGCAGGTCAGTATGCTGAGTTAAGAGAAGCAATGAACGTTACAAGTAAAGCTGTCTTTAACATGAGCAATAGAACTGCTATGAACAGAAACTATAAGATTAGTCCTGCTAGTGGTACACCAACAAGCCTAGCTTTTAACGGTGTGGATGATAACGGAGACATTACTGTTCAAGTATATCCTAACCCTGATGGTGTTTATTCTTTATACTTTGACGCTTTTGTACCACAGACTTCTTTAACAGCAGATGCTACAAGACTAAAAGTACCTTTTAACCCTGTATTACAGTTAGCGTTAGCTATGGCATTAAGAGAGCGTGGTGAGACAGGTGGTCAATCAGCAGCAGAGCAGTTTGCTATAGCAGATACAGTATTATCTGACGCGGTTGCTTTTGATGCTAACAAGTATCAAGAAGACATTTTGTACGTGCCAGTTTAAAGGAATATAAATGGCTCAACAACTACAAAGTATTACAATGACAGCACCGGCGTTTGCGGGGATTAACACGCAAGACGCTCCGTTAGCACAAGACCACACTTTTGCTGCTGTAGCTGATAATTGTATTATTGACAAGGAAGGACGTTTAGCTTCTCGTAAAGGTTATCAGTTACTTAACGGTAACGACTTGTTAGGTACGTCAGCAGGTGTAGAAGCACTGCATGAGTTTGTTGCTGAAGATGGAGACATTACTTTCTTATCGGCAGGTAATAATAAAATCTTTACTGGTACTACCACTATGGTAGACGCAAGCCCTAGTTCTTACACGATCACTACAAATAACTGGAAGATCGTATCATTTAACGACCATGCTTTTTTATTTCAAAGAGGTTATGAACCTTTAGTTTTTTCAGATCACGCAGGTACAGTAGACAAGATGTCTTCTCATGCTCATGCGACAGGCACTCCCCCGCAAGGGCATGAAGTGTTAGCAGCGTTTGGTCGTTTATGGGTAGCAGATTTTACAGCAGACAAGTCTACAATCTATTGGTCTGACCTATTAGACGGCACAGCGTGGTCAGGAGGCTCTACAGGCTCGATAGACATCACTAAGGTATGGCCTACAGGGTATGACACTATCGTTGCTATAGCAGCCCACAACGGCTTCCTAGTGATCTTTGGACGCACCTCTATTGTTATTTACTCTGGTGCTGATGATCCTGCAACAATGACGTTAAGTGACACTATATCTAACATAGGTTGTGTTAACAGAGATGCCGTAGTTTCTACAGGTAGAGACTTAATATTCTTAGATGACTCTGGTGTAAGAAGCCTAGCTAGAACAATACAAGAGAAGTCAGCACCTATTGGTGATGTTTCTAAAAACGTAAACAATGATGTTAAGTCTTTGTTTGCTGCTGAAACAGGCAATATATCTTTACATTACTCACCACAAGATGCGTTTGTGTTATTAAACTTTCAAAATCTTGGTGTGGTGTACGCATTTGATACAAGATTTCCGTTACAAGACGGCAGCTATAGAGCGACTACGTGGTCATCTATTAACCCACTGGCTTTTACTAACACATCATCAGATAAGATGTATTTAGGCATTAAAGACGGTATAGGTGAGTACAAAACATATAAAGACAACGCAGCAAGTTATCAGTTAAGTTACTTTAGCCATCCGTTAAGCTTTGGTAATACTTCTAACTTAAAGTTTTTAAAGAAGATAAACCTAACTACTTTTAACGGTGCTGAGTCTACTGTAGTTTTAAACTGGGCATATGACTATTCTGGTGCATATAAGAAACAAGCGTACACATTACCCCAATCAAACGTGGGTCAGTACAACATATCGGAGTTTAATACGACAGCAGAGTATTCATCTTCAATATCGTTAATTAACAGACAGAAGATTAACACCACTGGTCAAGGCACAGTAGTAGCTATAGGTGTAGAGACTACTATTGATGGTAAAGCTATTGCAATACAAGAAATTAACATTCAAGCCCTTATGGGAAGGATAGTATAAGATGTCGAATTACACTAAATTGACGAACTACGCTGCTAAAGACTCGATGGTCAGCGGAAATCCTGCCAAGGTGATTAAAGGAATAGAAATTGGAGCAGACTACGATGCTATTGCTGTAGCAGTAAACAGCAAATCTAACAGTGCGTCTCCTACTTTTACTGGTACTGTAACGGTAGCTGACTTAACAGCTACAGGTACGGTTAGCTTATCAACTATAGATGGTGGTACTTATTAGTGGACACTAAGGAGGCTCGTCAAGCTCTTATATTAGAGTTAGCTAGAGCCACCAGAGGCAAGTATGAAGTAGATGAAATCATGGAACTTTACTACTTTATACTTGAACCAGACTTAGAAGAACAACCTAAACTATCAGTAATTGATATAAACAAGGAAAAAAATGCTTGACATAGATTGGAAAATAGTGCAGAAGATGTTATACTTTAATAATTTACTTGACAACAGCACCAAAAGTGTACTAAGGAGATTTATATGATTGTAAAGAAACTAGGTAAGTTTGTAAGAACTAAGATGCAAGACCTTAGTGAGAAGCAAGCAGGTGTAGGTACTATCTGCGTTATAGTCCTTATGATTATCTTAGGTGCTACATAATGCTTGGTATGGTTGCTTCTTTAATAGACCCTGTAAGTAACATTCTTGACAAGTTTATTCAGGATAAAGACTTAAAAGAAAAACTGTCACATGACATTGCGACGATGGCTGAAAAGCACACGCAGCAACAGGTCATGGCACAGCTAGAAGTTAACAAGGCTGAAGCAGCGCATCGTAATATGTTTGTTGCAGGATGGCGACCTGCCGTAGGGTGGGTCACTGTCGTAGGTATGGCAAGTAACTACATATTAATACCTATGGGTAACTTTGGTTTAGCTGTAGCCGAAAGTGACATAACTATACCTTTATTACAGATGTCTGAGATGATGCCTGTATTGCTAGGTATGCTTGGTCTAGGCGGTATGCGTACCGTAGAGAAAGTTAAAAGCGTCAGTAGAGAGAAGTAAATGGGAACTTTAGTAACTCCAAGACCAACGTCAATGGTGTGGGACAGCGCTACTAACAGGTTTGTTCCTGTTGGTGAAACTGCTGAATCACCAGTACAAGGTTTGCTTGATGATGTCTTTTTAGATAGGAATGTATTTGATGCTAACGTATTGAACAATACTGTTGACAACATAGAAGCAGCTAGAAAATCTTCTTTGATTAATGATGTTAATTATAACTATCAACGTGGAGAACCTATTCCTTTTAATGGTGTAAGTTTTTTAGACGGTCTTAGTTTAGACCAAGACGACCCAATAGCTTCTCTATTTGGTGGGCAGTATGGTATACAGACTTCCCAAGAGATGTTTGATGAAACGTATCAAGATGCACTTGCTGCAGATGCTTTAGACTCTATAGAGCAAGAAGGTCAATTTAGCAGCGGTAACGCTACACTAGATATGTTAAACCAAGCAATAGCTGACAAAGAAGCAGGAGTTATAAAGACTAAAGGTACAGAGCAAGGTGTTGTAGAAATGACTCCAGAAGAGTCTGATGCTGCTTATGACGTAACTATTAAGGGTTTGACTGACAAGTTAGTTAGTATGGGAGTGCCTGTATCTGACCTACCTGTTCCTGATGAAGAAATAGAAACAACTGACGACGATAATGACTTGTTTGGTAATCTTATAGAAATGTTAACAATACAAGGTTTTGACCCTAACGCTGAGTTAGCGACTGTAACACCTCAAGAACCTGTAACACCTCAAGAAACTGTTTCTCCACCAGTTACTCCTCCTAACGGTAACGGTGACGGTGATAGCAATAACAACGGTAACGGAGCAGCTCCTAATGGCAACGGTAACGGCAACGGTGATGATAACAATGATGGTAACGGTGACGGCGCTGCTAACGGCGATGGTGCTGACGCAGGTACACAAACAGTAGTTACAGACGGTATAGACGGTATAGACGGTATAGACGGTATAGACGGTATAGACGGTACAGACGGTACAGACGGATTAGACGGATTAGACGGAATAGCAGGTAAAGACGGTAAGGACGGTAAAGACGGTCTTATAATGTCTATGTTAGCAAGCCCTATAGCTAATAACTTATTTGAAACAGAATTTGGTTATGATTATTTAAAACCAGAATACATAGACAGGCTTTTTAGAGGTAAATTAAACATGAACAATAACAGCAGAGGTGCGTAATGGGTCTTCTATCAGATGCGTTGTCAAAGTTAAACCCATCTTTAGTTAGCGACGCTGCGTCAGGTTTAGGGGCTATTTATGGCTTCAATAAAGGCATAACTGACGTTAAAGATGTAGGAACAAGTGCGCTTGAACGAGCTGCTACTGAAGCAGCTAAAGTTGGCCAACAAACTCAGTTTAAGCCTTTTACTGTAACTTCTAATATAGGAGGAGCTACTACAACTCCTACAGGTGGTTTAGGTCTTACGCTATCACCTGAACAACAAGCAATACAGAAACAGCTACAGGACGTTAGCGCTCAATCTATAGGGGTATTAGCAAGCCCTGAAGAAAGAGAACGTGAGCAGACTAACGTTATTAATATGTTGTTAGGCGCTCAAAGCCCACAACAGAGAGAGCAGGAGATAATGCAGAGGCTACAAGCTACTGTGTCTCCTGAACAAGAACGTGCTAGGCTTGGTTTAGAGCAAAGACTATTTAATCAAGGTAGGCTTGGTGTACAGACTTCTATGTTTGGCGGTACTCCAGAGCAATTAGCATTAGAGAAAGCTATAGCAGAGCAACAAGCAGGACTAGGCGTTAGCGCTATGGAACAGGCTAGAGAAGAGCAAAGGCTACAGTCAGCTCAAACACTAGCAGGACTAGAAGAAACTAGAGCTAGGTTAGGATTAGCAGGACAGTTTGGTTTAGAGTCTTTAGCTGCATCATATAGTCCTTTAGAAGGTTTACTAGCAACGCTTCAGCCTTCATTACAAGCAGCAGATATAGCAGGAGCAGGTACTAGACAAGGCGCTCAGTTAGGTACGTCATTGCTTGAAGCAGGTTTAACGTCTAAACTAGGTGCTGAGGTTGCTGCGAGTAACTTACAACAACAGCAAATACAAGCTATTACTAACCTATTAGGAGGTACACAAGCTAACACAGTAACAGGAGCAACAGGTAGTACAGGTTTATTAGAAGGTATACTTGATAGCTTCCGCACTCCTACAGCAACGTCAAGTGCTAATACTATAACTGGCACAGATTTTTCTGATTACATTAAAGAACTAGAAAGAAAGAGACTAGAGGGTTATATATAATGGCTGAGATAAACATTAATACATTATTTTCAGACGTTCTTGGAAACTCTGCGGATCAAGACAAAGCCAAACGAGATGAGGCGTTTAATCAAGCTAGTCTAGTAGGTACTCTAGGAGGAATGGCTGCTTACTTAGCACCACAACGTAGTGCTGATCTTTCTAGTTCAGCAGGTGGGTTGCTTGGTATTGATACTCGTACAGAATCTCAGAAACTAAAAGAACAATTACAGTCTTTAGGAACACCACAAACTGATGAAGAACATAAAGCCTATGCTGACTTGCTTGATAAAATACAGGCAGGTAGCGGTGTGCAGTATATGATTGCTTTAGGACAAGAAAGAAGAAAACAAGAAGATCTTGATATTGAACAACAAAAAGCAGATATAACTCAACAAATGGCAGACACAGGAGCAGGTGAGCTTGATTTTAAAGGAACACAATTAGAATCTTTAGACGCAGAAAGAATGAGGCTAGACGCTAGAGAAGCAGAAAATAGAAAACTAGAACAATTAAAAATAGACGCAGAAAATGCTAGAACTGCTGCAATAGCAAATCAAACAAGCGTAACTGCTATTAAAATGATTGAAGAGGCTTTTGATGCCAGTGAAGAAGCTAGATTAGCAGGCCAAGAAGCTAAACAAATTGCTGACGATATAGCTCGTTTAGATCCTTTGTCAGGTTCTTTAGCTCGTATGGACGAAGCTAGAAAAAGTTTTTTTGGTAATGAAGAAAATGTGTCTGATTTAAGAAGACGAATCAATACAATGACAGTAAGTATTGTAATGTCTAATCTTCCTGCAGGGGCAGCTTCAGATAAAGATATTGCATTAGCTCAAAGCACAGTACCTACAGCAACTATGAATCCTCGACTACTAGAAGCTTATTTTAGAGGTGTTGCTAAAATATCAGCACTTAACAGTTATAAAGAAGAATTAAAAGTTCAACACTTGTCTGAAAACAATGGAAACCTAGCGGGTTTTGCTCAAAAATGGAGAGAAGTCCAAAACTCAGATAATTTTATTTCTGACGTTGAAAGAATAGCAGGTTATAATTTTATTATTAATGACGAACAACTAGAAAAACAAAATCAAAAAACTATAAAAAACATTGAAATAGCAAAACAAGCTGATAAAGAAGACTTAGAACAAGCAAGAAGACTTGCCGAAGAAAATAAAAGAAAGAGAGCAAAAGAACGCGGAGATAGGTTTATTTCATCTATGCAAGGCGCTTCTCTTATTTAAGGAATAATTATGGTTGACTTTAACAGAATGACAGAAGACGAACTAGATCAATGGTTAAATCAAAACGATCCTGAACGTCAAACGTTGCTTAGAGACGCAGGTGAGTATCTAAAAGAAAATTTAGACCTTCCTGTGGGTATAACTGGAGCTTTAGCAGGTGCAGCAGCAGGATCGGCTGTGCCTGTAGTAGGTACAATAGCAGGAGGTATTATAGGCGGTGCTTTAGGTACTGGTATAGGAAGTGCTGCGTCAGATGTTATAGAAGACGGTGAGATAGACGCTTTAGATGTCACTAAAAGTGTTGGTATGTCTGTAGGAATAGACCTTGCTACTTTTGGTGCAGGTAAACTTTTAAAACCATTAGCACAAACATTAGGAATAACTCCAAAATCTTTGTTAGGAGCATCAGAAAAAAAAGGATTAGAGTTATCTGATGAGTTAATAGATATTAATAAACTTGAGGCAGGTTCTTTAGACAGTATTAGAGCAACTCAACAGTTTTTAGAAAGCGAAGGAGGAAGTCTATCAGCAGCTCAAACAGGACAAGCAAGTTTTTTTAGACGTTTATTTGAAGGCATAGGCGATATTGGTATACTTTCTGGAAGAAAAGCAAGAAACAGAATCGCTACAAACAATAAAATTATTTTAGATAGTGTTGATGGTTTGTCTAATCGTGCGGGAAGTGACGGTATTACTTCTGAAAATATTGGAGAGGAGTTATTTGGAATTGTACAGGCAGGTAAACAAGCAGCTACAAAACTTTATGGAGAAGGGTTAGACAATATTGTAAAAGAATCTGGTAAAACTAGAATTAACACAGGCGCTATAAAAGGTGCGCTAATGGCTTTTGTAAAGAACAATGAAAAAGATTTAGGAAGTGAGTTAGTACCTAGTGTAAAAAAACAAATAAACCAGTTGTTAGATGACGTTACAAACTCTCCTGATGTTGCTTCTCTTTTAAATAAAAACGTTAAAGACGCTTCTGTAGAGTCTTTAATAAGTTTTCAAAAGCGTGTAACTAACATGATAGATGAGGCAATGCCTAACTCAGCTAATGCTAATCCAGTAGCAGTACGTCAATTAACTCAGCTATCTCAAGCTGTAAAGAGAGGTATAAACAAATCAATAAAAAGACGTTCTCCAAATCTTGCTTCTGCTTATAACGAATTAAATAAAACATACGGAGCAACAATGCAAGGACTACTACCTCGTATTAACTCACGATTTGCTACGGCTGCTAAAAACTCAGATTATCACGCAATAGGTAATATGCTGTTAAACAACAATAACGTTAGTAAAATAAAAGCAATGATGAATAGTGTAGATACTGCTTATCAAACAGCAGCAAAAGCAGGACTAAAACCAGAAGGAGCTGCCAAAACAGCATTACAAGCTAAAAGAAAAATTAGCGAAGCGTATATGCAAAATGTATTTAAAACTATGACAAGAGAATCTGACCCAACTAAGTTTGGTAATTTTGCTAGGAATCAACTAACAGCAGAATCTTTAGCAAAGTCAAAAGCTATATTAAACGCTAAAGATTTTGGAAGATACAAGATGCTTCTTAACGTTATTTCTGACAACTCTAAAGGCGTTGAGAATACTATGTTTGGTCTTGCTTTTCGTCAAAGAGAAACAGCAGGAGTAGCAGGTTTGCTTGGAGCAGGAGGAGCAGGTGCAGTTTTTTCTTCTATACCTATGCTTGCAGGTATACTTGTTCTTCCTGAAGTTTTAGGAAGAATTGCAACAAACTCTAAAGCTGTTAACAAACTTATTAGTTTAAACAAAAACGCAATTAAGTTTAAATCACCTGAGAATTTAGCTTATTCAGTAAACGACATTATTAAAACAGCTTTTCCTAACGAAGAAGAAAGAAAAGAACTAGGTTTTGACATACAGAATCAATAACTAAGGAGAAAGACTATGCCATACGGTAAAGGAACATACGGTAGTAAGGTCGGTAGACCACCTAAGAAAAAAGCAATGACTACAGCTAAGAAGAAACCAATGAAGAAGATGAGGAAGCGATAGAATGGCTAACGGTCTTTATAAAAACATCCAAAACAAAAGACGCAGGATAAAGGCAGGTAGCGGTGAGACTATGCGTAAGGCAGGTAGTAAAGGCGCTCCTACAAACAAAGCCTTTAAACAAGCCAAGAAAACAGCAAAAAAGAGATAAAAAAAAGCCTGCATAGTCTACGGAGGCAGAGACTATACAGGCTTCAGGCACTACACACAACACACTATATAGACTTAACTATACACCACAAACACCAGAAGCGCAAACACTTTCTGAGTTTTCTTCAAACACTACACCTTTATGCTTAGTAGCTTCTTTATAGCTACACATCGTTAAAGGCTGTCCACCTCTAGCACCGTCAGGGTAACAAGTAAAGCCTCTAAGTCTAGGAGCATACTTAGCTAGTATCTTAGCAAACTCCATAACTCTGTCCTCGTTGTTACCCTCACTGCCCCATGAAGGCAGGTTGATAGTAGAAGATATAGACATATCAACATAGTCTTGAACGTCAGCTTGGAACTTCAGTCTACGCTCAAAGTCATTAACCATAGACGAGGAGGTCTGTATCTTATCAGGGTCTAAGCCGTGAGAAGTGATTAAGTCTTCTGCTGTAGCGTCTACAACATACTCATACTTCCACTTGTCACCACCTACCAAGTAACGTCTCTTGTAGGCTACAGCGTATAAAGGTTCAATACCAGTGGTCGTACCTGCTAGTATGCCTATTGTACCTGTAGGAGCTACTGCTCTGTACGCTACAGGTCTTGATATACCTCTAGCGTCACACAAGGCGTTAGCTGCTTTCTCAGACTCTTCACGGTAAACCTCTAACCACCTATGCAACTCTTCAGTTACTTCGTAGTCACTGCCACGCTTTAACAAGAACTCGTGCATACCCATCAAGCCCAAGCCAAGTCTCCTGTTTTTGTTCCGTACAGCATACACCTTTTTTGTGGGTAGGTCTGCTGTAAGCGTTCCTGATACAAGGAACATGGAGGCAACTCTAACAATTGTTCTGAATTCTTCAATATCGTCAATCGCACCAATATTAATGCTGCCAAGATTACAAACATCTGAGTCATCTTCGCTAGTAACTTCTGTACACGCGTTTCTGAGAGTTTCATTTTCTTTATCTCCGAAATTGAAGGAAAACCCCGGCTCCCCAGTCATCAAAGCCTGTCTACAGTTCTGTACAAACGTGTCAGGTAAGAAGCCATTATTCACTGCATCCAAGAACTTATCATCATAGTTTAAACTGATGTTAGTCATGTCTAGGGGTGCAGGGAAGTTAAAGTTGTTTTGTTTAGCATCAAACACTGTAACACCGTCAGCGATGGGTAGTGAGTGCCAGTCTTTAGCTGTTAAAAACTGGTGTGCATCGCCGTGTTGCCAGTTAAGCGATGCGTAGATAGCTGATCGTCTACTACCGCCCTGCATCACGTTCCTGCCTATCTCGTTAATACTGTTCATTAACGGTAATGGTCCTGACGCTTCACCACCAGTACGACCTAACGGTGAGCCACTAGGACGGAACACGCTATAGTCTATGCCTATACCGCCTCCGCTCATTAAGCAGTCACTAGCTCTCTGTACTAGCTTACCCCACTCTTCTCTAGTATCTTCCTCACCTTTAAGCAAGTAGCAGTTGTTATAAAAACTAGCCTGTCGTCCTGCGTAGTAAATATAACGACCTCCTGCCATGAACTTAAACTCTTTCATGGCTTTCTCTAATACGTCCATGTCATCCTTCTCAAGGATGCCAGTACAAACGTCAGTGACAATATCTTTAACCTTCTCCGTCCACGTTTGTGTCTCGTTAAGAGCGTACTTGTTGCGGAAGATTGACTCACCAAAACTGTTCCTAAACTCACTCATAAAAACTCCATTTCTGTAATATCTAAAAATTTTATTTCTTTAAACTGTTTCAAAGGCATCCAACAACACGGCTCATAGTCTTCTGGATCGCCTCTGTCTTTTCTTCCTCCCATACCTAGTCGAAACTCGACTTCAGCTAAGTCTACATAAACAACACGATCGGTAAACTCTACAACTAACAAACATTTTGTTCCTGTGTGTTGTGTCAACGTCTGCGCTGTTAAGTATTTGTCTAAAGACAACATATACTCGTCGTATCGGTCACTAGGCATATTTCTTTTCTTTAGTTCAGCCCAAGCATAAATAACACCCGACCTAGAAAGAGCGTAATCTACCTTGTATTTACGCCCTAGCTTTATAGTTTTACAAGACCAGTGTTGTGAGAGCTTTTCAGCTAACTTGGTTTCCGCAGCAAGTGTGTTATTATTTTCATATATAGGTCTCATGTACACTGCTCCTTTATCAGGCTATCTAAGTACCAACGTGCTTTCCTTAAATCCTCTACACCATTTTTATTCTTCCAACGATGCAGATACTTTATTAAATTACCGTTTAAGTAGCCTACAAACTCTTCTTTACTAGAACGTTCTTTAATGTAGTCAATACACTCTATGCCTTCGCCCTTGTAGTGGCTTGGGTTGATAGGGTCTTTAATAGACTCAGCTTCAGACGCTTCCTCTAACTCTCTCCTAGCCTTTACAGCTTCTATCTGTCTTTCTTTTATCTGCCTAGCTACTCTATCCCAGTCTTCTGGGGTACTTTTGTCAAGATAGCTCATCAGTCTCACCTCCTAAGTCTTCAATTATCTTATCTAGTTTATCTTCAATCTTGTCTTCAAAGCGTTCTACTAGCTCAGTAGAGTTAATCTCTAACACCTCTAAAACAAGAATCTCATCTAACAAGGACAACTGCTCTTTTATTTCAGTAAAAGTATAACTCATTTTACAGGCTCTCCATACTTCTTTCTCAAGTAAGACATACTTATAGGCAACTCGTCAAAGCTACCGTTATTGACTTCGTTAAAGACCCATATACCACGCCAAGACTGGTTAGTCTGTGGTGATAGATAGCTCTGGTCTTCTTGATAAAAGATACCTGCAAATAAACCAGTAACAGAAACACCGTCGGCTCTACGTGCGTAAGCAATGTCTCTGTCCTGTACGTGACCCATAACACAGCTAACCATCTTCTTAGTAAGCATCAGTTTAGCTGAACTAACAGGTCTGCCCATAACACCGGAAGTAAAGTAGTGAGAGTAAGCTATACCGTTAATCATCTTAACTTCTAAAAACGGTACAACTTCCCAACCCATCTTCTCTAAATTAAGATCAGCAAAAGACATTAAACCCTCAAGCTCTGGACTACCTTCTACTGCTCTAGTGATCCTGTTCTCGTGGTTGCCTAACAAGAATACTAGCTTTGGTTTCCACACCTTATGCTTGTTAGTCCTCTGTCGTTTCTGCTCATCTCTAATAGGTTTTAAGAAAACCTCCATAGCTTTCTTACCTGCCTCAACATCAGCTTGGTAGCGTCTTCCTTCAAAAGACTTAGTGCCTTTATCATAGCTAGATAAGCTAGGGAAGTCCCAGTGATCGCCTAAGTGGACTATAACTTCTGGCTTCATAGCTACAGCGTACTGTCCCGCCCACGCTAAATGGTCTGTGTTAGAGTCTGGTTTGACTTGAGTATCTGGAATAATAAAGTGTCTCATAGTTTCTTCCTCGCTTCACGTTCTGCGTTAGTTTTAGCTTGATGACATTCTAAACATAAAACTTGCATACCCTCTGACTCACAGAACAGGCGCTCTGAGAATCCTGCAATGTCTTCATAACTGCTTAAAGACCCTGCGGGAACGATATGGTCAACTTGGATTTCTTTATTGGTGTGCCACTTGTTACACTCAGCACATTGATACTCGTACTTATGTCTCTTACCTTTTACTGTACGTTCTGCTTCTTTCTTTACTTGGAATTTAACAGGGTAGCGACTGTAAGCCTGTCTTAGCGCTGACCGTATGAACTGCCAATATCTAGCCTCTGTCCATTGCTTCCCTGCTCTAGTGCGTTCTACTCGTTGGTTCGCCATAGAACCGTACTCCTTCAGGTCTTTCTCGCGGAGGCATCCATAGCTGACCTGCTACTCGTCTAAGCCAAAGCAACCTAGCGTTCTCAAGCGCTCTGTCATAGCCTAACTGGTCTTCGCAGATGTCCCACATATCGGTTTCCTTTTTACAGCCTCCTATGAGGTCTTGAGCACCTCCCATTCCAATACCATCAACTCCTATGATATTGTCAATAGAATCGCCAACAAGAATCTGCTTATAAAAATGCTTTAATCCAAACTCTGAAGTAACGAAATACTCTTCACCTTTAACAAAGTTAAAATGTAACCCTGCAATCTGGTCAAAGTCTTTATCAATACTGACTATCACAGGACAGTCGTTTAGGTAGGCAGTAGAAGCAGCTATAGCAATAGCATCATCAGCTTCCTCACCTTCCACCACAACAGCGTCCCAATAACCTACAGCATGGTCGCGTACTTGCTGAAGCAATAACGGCTTCTCTCCCTTCCTGTTACCTTTATAAGGCGCTGTCACAGCAACGTCATGCCTAAAGTTATTACCACCAGTAATATAAACTATATACTCATGGTCTGGATAGGCAAGTAAAGTATCAGAGAGCAGAGAGTCAAAAGCTCTCTTAGCGTGTCTAAAGCCGTCATTAAAAGAAACCTGCGCGTCAGACTCGCACGCACAGGCTACTCGATAGCAATATATATCGCCATCTATCAGCAACATTATAGAGCGTCTTCCAACGCTACATCTATCTCTCCACCGTCAGGTGAATACTCGTTGAGGTCTGTAATAACTAGCTTGAGGCAACTAGCAGATCGTCCTTGCTTGCCTTGAAACTGCCAGTCATAGTGACCCAACACAGCTTTAGCTTTAGAGCCGTTACCGACAAGACAGCTAATCTCATCACCATGCGTGTTATAAGCACGTATAGGGTTGTTAGATTTTACTGTGATGAACTTACCTCGGTCATCCTCTTTAGTCTTAACAGCTAAACCACGCTCTTCTAAAGCCTCAATAGCAGCATCAGAGAGTAAGGACATATCTACTTGATACTTACCAGACATATCATTCTTGTTGTGAAGATTAGCCCAGTAGAGAGTAGTGTTTAATGTTACAGGTTTATATGCTTCCATAATTGTATTCCTTTTAAGTTAAAATATAGAGGTGTATATGCTAGTGTCTAACTAGCTGTTTAAAGCCTATACAGTCTATCATACAGGCTAACGAATATCAATGAGTTTCAGACCAGTTGTTGCCGATCTTATACTCACCGTCCATAGGGCAACGGAGGTCAAAGTCCTCACCTGCCTTACGTATCGCGCTACGAAAGTGCATACCAACGGCTTTAGCAAAAGCCTCTGGAGTCTCTACCTGAAGCTCATCATGGACGTTAGCGACAATCTTGAATGGTATACCTACCGCCCTAAGACTATCAACGCCATTCAGTAATGCTTGCTTCATCAGAGAAGCCCCGCTCCCTTGTAACAGGAAGTTTAAAGAGCTATACGCTTTCCTAATACGAATCCTTCTACCGTCTAAGCTAGGGACGCTATTGTTTTTAGTAACTATAGCCTCCACCGTTAGCTTTAACTTCTTGAGTGACGGTATGTTATCTAAAAAGTTAGTCTTTAACTCCTTACCAAGAACAGAGCCTCCACCTGCAATGCTGCCTATCTTGCTGTCACCTGCACCGTACAGGAAAGCATAGATGAAAGTCTTAGCCTCGTCTCTGGTTTGTAGCCCTGCTGCTTGTTGGTTAGCGCTGTGTATGTCACCTTCCAGTATAGTTCTGACGTAGTTCTCGTCTTTCATATAGTGGGCAAGCATACGCAACTCAAGACCAGAAGCATCTATACCAACTAGCTTGTTGCCTTCCTCCACTATCCAACATGAACGACACTGACCGCCTAGTTCAGCCTTCAACTTCTGTACTGGTGTTAAGCCGTCATGGACTTTGCGCGTTGCAGGGACTTGAGCCATGTTAGGTGATATGTGCGTCATCCTGCCTGTAGCTGCTCCACTGCTAAACACTCTACCGTGTACCCTGCCATCATCTCCAACAGACTCTAGCCATGAACCTACCTGACTAGCTCTTTTCTGGACTAGTAAATACTCAGCCACTAATTGCGCTAGTGGGTGGTCAATAGCTTCTAGTACGTCCTCGTCAATCCTGTAGCTACCGCCTTCCGTCTTCTCAGTAAAGCGTATACCAACACTCCGCAAACGCTTTGCTATCTGTTGCCTACTGCCTACGTTAAACTCCTCCACGTTATCCTTCAAACGCTTACCTGTTTTATCAGAGTAGCGCTTTGTAACGATGGGTTTAAACTCAGTCTGTAGCTGTGCCTCAATCTCGCGCATACGGAAGTTTAGAGAACTGTACAAATCATTAGCCTTATTCAAATCAATCTTAAAGCCGTTCTCTGTCTGTATCTCTAGCTCTTCTGTAACGCGATGCTCTAGCTCTATGCAGTCATTAGAAAACTTATCCTTCTTCAGGTCTGCTAGTAGCTTCTTATACACTTTAGTAGTCAGGTTAACGTCGCGCTTGCAATAGGTAATCATCTCCTCACACAAGCCTCCGTCATAGTCCGTGAAGTCATCTTTAGGGTACGATAGACGCTGACCCCAACTACGCAAACTATGCCCTCCCTGTACAGATGGATTATACAACCTTGACAACAGCATAGCGTCAACGTGCTTCTTACCGTCCACCGTTATATTCCAAACACGCTTCAATACAGGTATATCAAAGCCTATGCCGTTGTATGTGACAATGCCGTCATGCTCATCTATCAAAGCCTGTAACGTGCTAGGCTCAGTATGGCACTCCGTCTGTCCAGTCTCTATGTCTTCAGTACACGCGCACCAGATAGTTGAGTGCTTAGTGTCTGTCTCAATATCAATAGTTAACATCGCTACTCCACTTCATAATCTGCAACGCCCAGTCCAATGTCTTGGGCAGTCTTTAAGTCTATGCGTTCCTCTAAAGCATAGTTAGCAGTAGAGCCTCTGACACAATCACTGCACTCATTCAGATAATCACCAGTGCTTGCATCTTTCAGAGTGGCTTCGTAGTCAGTCAGAACAGCATTACAGGCTAAACATCTCATAACTCATCTCCTAAGTTTATTTCAGTCATCCTTCCAGTCTGGCTGTCAAAGAACAAATCAGAACAGCGTCCAGTCTCACCGCTAAAGCGATTCTTTAGCACTCTAACCTTAGTCGTGTTTCTGACGTTAATGTCATCAGCCTGTCCGTCACGCTCAAGCCCTAGCACTATGTCGCTCAGTTGAGCGATAGAAGCAGAGCCTCTGAGTTGTGACAAGGACGTAGCCGCGCCTTCCTCGTGTCCCTTGCTGTCAGGTCTTCTCAAATGACTAACAACAAACAGAGATATTTCTGTCTCCTGTACAAGCATCCGTAGCTTAGTCATTATCTCGTCTAATGCTTTACGCTCGTCTAGGTTAGACTGAGCTGACACAACGATAGAGACATGATCTAAGAATATATACCGACAGTCCAACGCTTTAGCCATGTAGCGAACACGCCCTACGATGTTGTCCACATCAGTTGATCCGAAGTGATCTAACAAGTACAGGCGATCATTACCAAGCGTCTCGTCAAATGCTTTCCTGCGCTCTTCCTCAGTGCTAACCGTGGTCGGTAGGTGTAACTGTTTGTTTGCAGATAGAGACATAATTGATAGTGCTGTCTTCCTCGTGCTTTCCTCCAAGAACAACAGACCAATATTATGCTCACTCTGCTGTAGAGCTGAGTAAATAATCTCCTTCATAAACTGAGATTTACCTAGTCCACTTCCTGCGGTTACAGTCACAAGCTCTGCGGTACGGATGCCGTAAGTCAGCTCGTTAACGCCGTTAAAAGGATATACCACTTCAGCCTTCTGCATTGGCGTGTTGACCTCATCCCACAGGGTAGAAGCTCTAACGATGCCATCAGGTACGTAGCGTTCAGATTGCCAAAATGCTTGAGTAAAAAGTTCCTTATCGTCATTGATGAGGTAGTCGCAAGCGTCTTTGTAATCCTTCTTATGCTTGACGATCTTAGCCTTACCTCCAAACAGTTGACCCACTTCATCAGACGCTATAATGCCTTGCTCGTCTGCGTCAAAGCAAACAACAATAGTCTCAAAGCTGTCTAGCCATTCGTACGACGCTTTGCAGTCTTTCAGCGCACTTCCTGCACCGTTGCGGATACTGACGACAGGGTACTTACTGCCTTGCATCTGGTAAGCCGCTAAAGCGTCATACTCGCCCTCACAGACGGTGACGTACTTCCCGCCTTTAGAGAATAACTGCTGACCAAAAAGCCCACCTTTAGCCCAGTCTCCGCTAGTCTGGAACCGCTTATCGGGGTGTCGTATTTTGACCGCCACAGGCGTTACAGGCTCCTCAGCATCAAAATAAGGATAAAGCACCTGATTAGCCTTGACCACAACGCCGTACGCCTTCATTGTAGTAGCACTCAGACCTCTCTCAGGGACTCCTACGAAGCTCTCTGTGGCTAGTAAGGGTAGGACAGCATCAAAACCGTCTCGTCCTGTCAGTGGCTTCTCTGGAAGCCTAACAGCCACTTCTGACGGTCTTTTATATACTCCGCAACTGTGGCACTTTGTCGATCCATCTTGGTTAATTGCAAGTGCGTCACTACTCCCACAGTCATTGCATGGTTGGTGTGTGTTCAGGTAATTACTCATCTGTATATTTGACCTCCAAAAGTTGTATACATAAAAAAGGCAGCATTAGCTCAAAACCACCGATCACAATCGGCTTCTCATAGCCAAAAGAATCATAGCCTATATCGTCTCTTTCTGGTAGTGTGCCAAGATATACGCCAAACCCATGATTGAATTTAAACATCAAGTGCCAACTAACCATGATTTACTCCTTTACAGTTTTTAAAATTCATGTTAATCTACTGATGTCACCCCCGCCGGTATAGCCCCAACTGAGCCACTACCTTCCGCGTCCGTTCAACCAGATCCTTAACTTTATTATCTTCAAGCATTAAAGACGTTAATGCCTGTGGTGGATGGTTTAAGTCATAAACCACGCGACACACACAAGCATTATTATCATCTTTTAACGTCTCGCATTTAGTACATACCATAATGAGCATCTTCCATAACTTCTTTAAAAGTCTGGTGAGTAAGTTCGATGTGCATATCTGCTATATAGGCTAAATAGTCTAAAGCTCCTCGTCTAAGATGCTTACGGACAGCTATAGCATCCGACAGGTTGCCACTAACAGCGAACGTCATCAGAACGTCAGCGCTTTCGCCTCCGTCGTACATCTCAAAAAGTGCGCGGTCTAGTGAGTCTGCTTGGTCTGTCGCTCCGTTGATGAAATTACCTTTAATCAACTCGTCAAGCTCTTCCTGCGGAACTTTCTCCCACTCAATGCCGTTATCTTCGTCAAAATAGTTGAGCGCAACGTACTGCTCCTTGAGCCAGTCCATGATATTATAAGATTTAAACTCCATCACTTAGCACCTCCACAGCTTCACTGAGCCTGTTAATCTCCTGCTGAACTAAGGCAATGGTGACACGGTGAAAGGCTTCCTCACCTTCCACCACAACAGAGTTGTAGTCTTTCATGTCCTGTAAATTTTCCCGCAATAAATCTAAATTATTAGTTAAGTGAAAAGTTACCATTTCGAGCATCCTCCGCTTTTTTAAGTTTCTGTAATTGTGTGCCGTACACGCCTAACTGACGCACTAATTGAGCTATCTCGTACTCGTCAACGCGGTTAGGTTGTCTGATTCTTAACAGACGCGCAAGGCGTTTTGCTTTGGCTACATCATACATGTTAAAACTCCTTGACAACAGCTTCAGTTTTAAAGCTATAGCCTAGCGCTTTAGCGTGTCTGATGATGTCGTGCGTTATGGTTGTGCTACCTGCAAGCTTTGCGATTAACAAAGCTGTTTCGTTCATAGGATACAAACGAGTTTGTCCGTAAACTGAACGCTCTTCAATAATTGCTGTCTTGTCTTCCATTTTATATCTCCTCATTATTGTCGTTAGTAATTGCGATGTACATCATGTATACACTTGATCCACTAATAGCGAACAATAAAACAAATTGCGTCGCGCTTGTCAAGTGGAAATGATTATTTAGTAAACCCGATAGCGCTATCAGTAGCGCCGGTAAAGTTATTGCCAGTAGTTTTTCAAGTGACATTATTTTAAACCTCCCTAAGATTGTTATATAAAACCATGCCGTACTCTTCGTCCTCGTTCCTGCCTGAGATTTTTATTCCTTTACCCGCCTTTAAGTAATTCCAAGCGCTCTCAGACAGCTGTATGGCCGTTTCATTGTTGATATTAATCTGTACAAAGTTAGGCGATATTTGACACCTAGCCGCTCGCATACCCTCGATAACGTCCGTAATTGTTGCTTCTTTACCGTCTATGTCTATTTTCATTGTGTGCGCTCCTAGATTGTGTACCAGTTGATTAATGTTAAACGAGTGTCGTGTTGTGCGTTAGCTCTTTTTTTAATCCAGTCGTTCAAGATAACAAGCTGATTTTCTGGGTCAGTTTCTATCATGTCATACTCACCATGAGACACCGCAAAATTACTGATGTCAATCTCTCTGACCACTTCCTCGCCTTCTTGAGTCCTCATTGTTACAATAATTGATCGCATTGTTATAGCTCCTCTCCTAGAAATTGAAGTCCCTGATCGACATTGCCGTCTTCAAAACCGTTGAACTTTCTTACCTCAGTCATCCACTTTGAGTTCTTCTTCAGAGCTTTTGCAGAAATCGACTGATATTTTGAACTATACCTATAAGCCTTGATACAACTACTGTAAGGGTCTGATTCTATATATCCTAGCCCACGTTTAGCCGGTGGTACGTCTGGGTTATGATCTATCAGAACCATGTAAACTGCTCCCTGTGGCATCCTGTAAGCGATCAGAGCGCGTTTTTCGATAGTCGCTAGGACCATGCCCTCTCTCCATGATTGATTAGCATGGAACTCCACGTTGTCCCCCGCCTCGACCTGTCGCTGTTTGGCGGCCTCTTGTCTTCGGTATTTCTTAACCTCCTCGATAGCTATGTTCTCAGGGTCAGTCCAACCGTGACCGGATGACTGCCAGTCATGCCAGACATCGTAGTAATGGGTATCTGTCTCTGTCATAAGTCCATCTTCGATGGCAAACTTTCTGAACTTGCTGTCCTGAGGAACTATATGCTTACCTGCCTGTCGATATAGTGGACGGTTGATGTCAGAGTCTGAACCGAAAGCAAAAAAGTGATGCTTTAAGGAATTGTGCGCGCATTTAATGATGACTATTTGCACATCCTTTCCAAGCTTTTTAAAAAGATTTACTGAATCATGATGTTCTGAGGATATACCGCACAAATCTTCATTCCCTATTCGATACTCTCCGTCAGTTATAAACTTGACGACTTCAAACCCTTTCAGGTTTTTAGCAGATCGGTTACGGTTGTTTTTTTCAATTGTCCATTCTCTTAATTCTGTCATGTGTGTAGCTCCTATAAAATTTATATTAAATATTGTATCTGCGATGATTTTTGATCTGCCATTTTTCAATGACAGGCTCTCCGTAATCATTAATATCTACGATAATGTAAGCGGTCTTTTTTAGAATTTTTGCATACCGCCAACTTCCTTCATTATCTACAAACACTCTGTGCTGAAATTCTGGGTATACCGTGTCCTCAATAAAATTATTGTGAGCGGCATACTCAAAAAAATTGTCGGTCTCAGACTCTCGGAAATAACCACCATTTTCTAGTGGGTAAAATCTTGATGGTGCGTATGACATAACTATACCTCCTCAATATCGAATAACTTTATCAGTGGGTGTGATTTTTAACACATAGTAAATAGATTTCTTTGATTTACTATATGTATTGTTGCTCCAATCTTGCATAACACCATCTTTAAAACAACTTATATGTGAGGGTGTTGAGATGTAAAAAACTCCTTTTGTGTTTTTTAACTCTCTTTGTACGGTTATTAGTGTTTTACTTTTAACCGGATAGTATTCTACTGTGTAGCCCATTTGTATTAATAATGCTAAGTGTTCTTTCTGTGGTGTTCCTCGTCTGTATTTACGTCCGCAATGCTTTGCTAATAATGCCTTAGCTCTGCTAGGTGCAATGTCTGTTGCGTTTGCAAATGCAATGACCCCGCAAAAATTATCTTCGTTATGGTGCTTTGTTAATATTCTCGCTTGTTCTAAAAATGTAAAACCTTTTTGTAGGTCTTGATTTTTATAATCTGTAAAGGGTGTTTTGTATTTTTTTATTCTGTGTAATTTTTTAGCACTGCCATTATTGGCAATTTCTTGCGCTTCTTTTAATATTTTTGTTACTGTTGATTCGTAAAACATGGGTAACTCCTTTTTAAATGTCTACTTATATATCCATCGAAATAGATATATAGGTAGACACTTAGCCAGTTTAGAGATCGCAATAAATTGCACAGTTTGCTTCTTCCTTAC
>JAONBD010000024.1 GCA_028376765.1 Candidatus Kapaibacterium sp. | reverse complement strand
CATACTGGATTCTATAAGTCGGACTGTCGTCCTCATTCTGATTGACGAGCCAGTGAAAAAGTTGAAGTGGTAACACTTTTAAAAAGCGAAAAAGTGTTACCAAGTGTTACCAGATGAAAGAAAAAGTGAGAAAATGGATGAATTGAAATATATATCAAAGTTTTTTAAAACTATTTACCAAATAAGTATTGGCTTTTATAGTCCTTTTTGATAAATTTGTATAATTAGAATTAACAAAAAACGGAAATAACCAAATGAATATTCACGAGTATCAAGCAAAACAACTTTTAGCCAAATATAATGTTCCTGTGCTAAAACATAAAGTAGTTTTCACGCCGGAAGAAGCTGGAAAAGCATGCTACGAAGATTTTGAAGCAAATGGAAACAGGGTAGTAGTACTGAAATCACAAGTTCATGCTGGTGGTAGAGGTAAAGGTGTTGTTAAAGAAATTAATACTAACGAAGAAATTTTAATTGATGGCAAGCCTGTTAGGGGTGTAAATGTTATTCATAGTGGTAATATTTCTGATAAAACATATCAAATTGCTAAGGCAACCTTAGGAAATAAACTTATTACAATTCAAACTGGAGAAGAAGGTTCAGTTGTAAAAAGAATGATGATAGAAGAAGGGGCAGATATTAAAAAAGAATATTACTGCTCAATGCTTTTAGATAGAGAAACTGGAAGAAATATCATAATGGTATCTACCGAAGGTGGAATGGAAATTGAAGAAGTTGCAGAAAAGTCTCCTGAAAAAATTATAGTTGAAACTGTTGATCCTCATATTGGTTTTCAAGGATACCAAGCAAGAAGGCTTGCTTTTGCATTAGGTTTATCAGGTAAATCATTCAAAAGTTTTGTTAAGTTCATTGTAAAATTAGAGCATGCTTACAACGAATTAGATTGTTCTATGTTAGAAATCAATCCACTAGTAGTAACTGGTGATGATGAATTTATTGCACTGGATTGTAAAATGAATTTTGATGATAATGCACTATATCGTCATTCTGATTTTAATGATTTAAGAGACGAATCAGAAGAATCTCCGTTAGAGGTTGAAGCTTCAAAATTTGACTTAAATTATATCAAATTAGATGGAAATGTTGGATGTATGGTTAATGGAGCAGGTCTTGCCATGGCAACAATGGATATGATTAAACAATCGGGGGGTGAACCAGCTAACTTCTTAGACGTTGGTGGTGGAGCTAACCCAGTTAGAATTGCAAATGCTTTCAGAATTATGATGAGTGATCCTGGAGTTAAAGCCGTTCTAATTAATATCTTTGGTGGTATTGTAAGATGCGATAGAGTTGCATTAGGTATTGAAGAAGCACTAAAAACAGTAGAAGTAGATATTCCTGTTATTGTTAGATTAGATGGGACTAATAAAGAAGAAGCAATGGAAATTCTTAATAAATCTACAATGGACTTTAAAGTTGCTAAAGATATAAAAGATGCTGCTAAAAAAGTATCTGAAGTTTTTGCATAAGTTTAAAAATTAATAATTGTTAATGGAAAAGCTTCCCTTTGGGAAGCTTTTTTTTTAAAGTGTAACTTTAGCAAGTCACTAAGTGTTAATTATTTAATCAAAAGAATATTTAACAATAATGGTTTAGATTTTTTATTGTTATGTATTTTAAATATCTTGTTAAAAAAGTAATATGAAAATTCTAGCTATCTTTTTAATAATGCTAAACATTGTAAATTCCCAAGAAAATTGGGAATATGTACCTGGTGTCCACAATTATGTTCATAAAATATTCACACCAGAATCTGACCCAAATGTAATTATAATTGCAGCTGATTCAATCCCCATAGATTTAAAAGAAAAAGACTTATTTCCTAGTGTTTACGAACTTCTAAAGGGTAGTGGTGTTGTGATTTCAAGAGATGGAGGAAGCTCATTTGATGAATATCATTCTCTAGATTCTGGATTAGTGTTTGATATTGTTGAATCAAAGCAGACACAAAATCTATGGATTGCATCACTATCAATCAAAAATAAAGGAAAATTTGCTTATTCGTATGATAAAGGTAAAACTTGGGATTTGATCGAGTCTGAATGTAATGACACCCCAAAGCATTTAGCTCTTCAATCTCTTGATGATAGAATTGTATCTGGAGCTGTATCTACAGTCAAGGGTATATCTTATACATTTGATGAATTTTTAAATTGTTCAAATTTAAACAACTTAAATGTTTCTGTTAGAGATTTGGATTTACAAGATGGTATTTTATGGATGGCAGGTGATGATAATGTTAATTCGGGTGTTTTTAGATCATCAGATTTAGGTGCTACTTGGCAGGAAGATTTAAGTGGTATTTCCAACTTACGTATTCACTGTGTTGATCCAAGTGGTGTTTATCAAAAATATGGTGTTGTAACAGCGGGAACAGATAGGTTGATCGAGGGGAAGTATCTAGGAAGTGGAATCTTTTTATCAAGAAACAACGGTCTAGATTGGACAAAAGTAGGTGCTAACGGAAGTACTGTTTATGATATTGAACATCATCCGAAATACCCTCTTTTTATGGCTGCCGCTTGTGGAACTGATGGAATTTACTTTAGTTATGACGGTGGTTTCTCATGGGAGAGAAATTTTAATCTAGGTTTACCAGCTGATGCTGATGTCAGGGTTATCCATATTCCTAATTCTGATGTTACTGAAAATGGATATTTAGTTTATGCAGGTGTCTATAATGCTGGATTGTTTAAATCAAAAAATATATTTCCTGAATTAAATTCGATTAGTAATGACTTTTCTTCAAATTTGAATGATATTAAAATTTATCCGATACCTGCAATTGATTTTATAAATATTTTATTTGAATCAAAAAAATCTGAAAAGTTAGACTTAAAAATATATTCTCAAGATGGGGTTTTAGTTTTGCAAAAAGAAATTAATGCAAATATTGGAATAAATAATATCTCGTTAGATCTACCCTCAAACCTGTCAAACGGTATATACCATGTTGTAATAACTGGAAGTGAGCAAAAGAGTTATGAAAAGTTAGTAATTAATCGGAAGCTTTAATGTATTCTCCATTTCGATTTAGCATATCGTAATGGATAGTAAACTTGTCTTTTTCAATTTTTCGAAGCTTATTTTGGGCAAATGTTTTTTTGATGGAACTGATTTTGTCGAAGAAAAGAACTCCATTTAAATGGTCAAATTCGTGCTGAATGACTCGAGCAAGAAGATCTCCAAACTCCATTTTATGAGTAACGCCATTTAAATCTTGATACTCAATTTGTATTAGTTCTGGTCTTGTAACATACTCATAAAATTTAGGAATAGACAGACAACCTTCTTTATAATCTGATGTTTCATCAGAAAAAAGTGATATTTTAGGGTTTATGAAAATAATTGGTGATCTTTTGGAAATATCCCCAGAAAATTCATCTACAATGAAAATTGACCTAGGGTCTCCTACCTGATTAGCAGCAAGACCTATACCATCTGCACCATACATGGTTTCAAGCATATTATTTGTAAAATTTTTGAGTTTTTCATCAAACCCAGTAACCGCTGTAGATTTCTTTCGAAGAATAGGGTGATAACAGTTGTAAATCGGTAATTTCATTTGTTAAAATATTATTTTCCTAAAGTTCAAAACTAAAAAAATATATTTCAAGTTGAGCTAAATTTAGCTAAAATATTGAAATGTTATTTGGTAAGATTGCTTGTTATAGTACTCGATTCATTCCATACAGTTGTTAAAACAGAATCTTTAGTAAATTCATATTTTATATATTTAGGGAAGTTATGTTCGGAATTACTAAATAAAAAAATGTTTTTTGTCTCATTCTCCAAAAAGAAAAAAGTGTATTTATCATTTTGAATCGGTTTTGCTGCTAAAAATATTTGGCTATCAATATTAAAAATTAGTAGATTTTCAATAGGTTCATTTGAGCTATTAAATACTTTTCCGATTATTGAATTTTGAGATGTATTCCAACTTTCTAATATTATGTCATTTTCAAAATCACCGCTAAAATGTACTTTTAATGGGCTTAAAGGATTATTTTCTTGGAACTTTTTAAATATCAACCAAAATACTATTGCTGATACAATAGCTAATCCTATTATTTTAATTTTACTTTGATTCATATTTAAAATTTAATAAAAAAAGCGGGTAAACACCCGCTTCTTACAAAGAAAATAATTTATTTTGAGTTTAATTACTCACCTTGACCTAGTGAGTATGCTCTTTCACCAGCAATTTCGTATAGGTTTTCAGTTTTTATAACGTCTTGTTTTGCGTTATTAACTGCACTTAATAATTCTAAAATATCACTGTTATTTATTTCTGAGCTTTTAGAAACGTATCTACATCTCCAATGGTCAGTTTTAAATGTTTCAGGCATTCCATCAGGATAAACTTTGACACCTCTATTAGTTATCATTTTCAATTTTAGTTTATCAGTTGAATTATCTTCTAAAATTTTACCAAGAACATCTGGATTTCTATCATCAGAATTCCAATCAATGAATAAATCAATACCCACTAATTTTTTGGGTTGAGGCTTGGTTGGTTCTATTGATATTTCAATTGGATGTGCGTTTCTTTCTTTTACTTGAATCTTATTAGGAGACTTGCCTAAGTTTGAAATTACTGAATCAGTAAATTCCTTAGTGCCAACTTTCTTTGTAGAAATACCTTCTTGGTACAAATCACCTGTGTGGATTCCCTCTTCTAAAGTTTTTAATGCAGCAGCTTCGATTTTTTTAGCATAATCAGATAATCCTAAGTAATCTAGCATCAGTATTGCACCGTGTAATATACCGCTTGGGTTAGCCATATCTTTTCCAGCAATATCAGGAGCTGAACCATGAATTGCCTCGAACATTGCTCTTCCAGAACCAACGTTAGCAGAACCACTCAATCCTACTGAACCAGCAACTTGTGCCATAATATCTGAAATTATATCTCCGTATAAATTCAGAGTAACTACAACATCTAAAATTTCAGGCTTGGTAGCAACTACAGCAGATCCAATATCAATTATTCTATGTTCAGTTTCAATATCAGGATACTCTTTAGAAATCTCTTTAAACACCTCGTGGAATAAACCATCTGTGTGCTTCATAATATTATCTTTTGTCATGCAAGTAACTTTCTTTCTATCGTAAGTTTTTGCATATTCAAAGGCATATCTAATTATTTTTTCACAACCAGGTCTTGAGATCAATTTTAAACATTGAACCACTTCAGAAGTTTGTTGGTGCTCGATTCCAGCATATAAATCTTCTTCATTTTCTCTGATAATAACCATATCCATGTCATTACAATATGCAGGAATATATGGTTTAAAGGTTTTGCAAGGTCTTACGTTAGCATATAATCCTAAAGACTTTCTAATAGTAACGTTTAATGATTTGTAGCCACCACCTTGTGGTGTAGTTATCGGTGCTTTTAAAAAAGCTTTATTTCTTCTAATAGTATCCCAAGAATCTTTAGATATTCCAGAAAGCTCACCAGATAAATATACTTGCTCACCTATTTGAATCTCTTCGTATTCAAGAGGAGCTCCAGCTGCTTCAAGTATTCTAAGGGTTGCGTCCATGATTTCGGGACCAATTCCATCGCCTCTAGCTATGGTAATAGGTATTTTTGATGACATATTTAGGTTTTCCTATTTTAAGAATTAATTTAATTCCAAATTTAAGTATTTATTAATACTTTTAAAAGTCAAAAAAAAAGCGATTCTAAGAATCGCTTTGTAAAACTGTTTTACTTATTTGATATTAATTCATGTGATTTTCCAACATGCTCATGGTAAAATTCCATAACTTTCACTGCTACATCTCTTCCCAGTTCCAGACCAGCTACATTATCCGCTTGGATATGATAGCCACCCATAACTCTGGACATACCAGCCATATTTGCTGCCTCTGTAAAAGTAGGAAAGTTAATTGTAACTGTATCATCAACTGAGTTAGGATGAGTAAGAGCACCAGGAACTAATTGAACACTAGAGCCAAAAGTATCGTTACCAGTCCACTGCTTAAGTATTTCTCCACATGCTCCACTAATTGTACTATGACCAGAAGTGTAACTTGGAAATGGAGGGCATAAAAAGTAGGAAGGAGAGTAAGGTCTCCATTCTTCACCTTTAATTTCTGTCCACCCTTCTTCAGGGTTTTTCCAACCTTTGATTGTTTTGCCATCAAAGTATTTGTGAACAAGCGCGTATGGTCTAGCAAAGTCATAATACATCTTTGATTCCCATGAAGCTATAAATGCGTCCATGGCAGCAACTTCAACTGCAAAATACATTAATACATCTTGGTCTAATGTATGATTATCTCTAACAGAAACATTTTGTGCAAATACTAACCAGTGACCAGCTTGCTGAACTGACTTAGGTCCATCTCGCATAAATTCAACCAACGCTTTGTGTTCTGGTGTTAAGTTGGCTTGAAGTTCAACAACTTCTTCAACTTCTAACTTCAATTGTTCTGAACCATACATTGGTGGAGGTCCTGGTCTAAATTGGTTTGCTGAGTCCATTGCTATAGGCTTAACTAGTTGCCAATATGGAGTCAAACAAGCAGGAGCCCATTTTTCTCCAGTTTCTTTTGAAAAGAATTTAGGTTGCCATTTATTAATATCATTATTAACTTCGGGAGGATTTACTGGCTTGTAGTTTGTGTAATCAAAATAAGGTTCGCCATTTCCACCTTGAGCAGTTCCATACTGGTTAGAACCATCATTTTTTCTTGCTTCGATTACAGCTTTAGCAGCTAAATTTCCAATTCCAGCTGGAGTACTAGGATCCATTGAGTTATTGTCTGGGTCGTATCCTAATTCTTGCATCAGCTCTCTAAACATTGATGAATCAGTAAAGTAATATTCCTTCAATGCTTTATAGGCAGCATAACTTATTGCTTCCTGTTTGTTTTCTAGGGTCATCATATCGGGGGAGACCCTATCAACATTTTCCAAATAAACAGGACTTGAATTAGGATCGAATCTTGACCAAGCATCGAAAATAGATACGAAGGTTAGACCAAGAAATCTTGAAGTAATAGTTGGTCTTGGTGCAAATCTTTCAGTATCATTTGCAGTTGCATCAAGAGCCATTTTGCCCCATTTGTAAGCAACATTATCTACACCTTTGGGTTCTTCAGTAATATTTGGGGTAATCTCTTCTGAGTTTTGTTTTGATTTCTCACCACAAGAAACTCCAAGAAATATCATTCCTAGTACTAGGATTGATTTTTTTAGGTTTAATATCATTGTATAAGTTCTTCTATTTTTAAAACAAAGTTATTAAACAAATATAGAAAAAAATATGATTTAGTTACACTAGTTTAGAGAAAAATGTGGAAGAACTCTATTTATAGTTTCGTGAAACATCAATTCACAAATTTCATATTCCATAAATACAGTTAATGGTAGTTGTTGAATTTTTTCTTCAATTTCTTGTTCAGAACTTCCAAAAAAAATTGCCCAAAGTTTTGTTCTATCATTATTTAAAGAGTAGGATTGAAGGACATTTTGATCAAAGAAATGAGCGACTTTTAATCTTTGATCTGGAATTAAACTGTAGAATTCTGTTCCCATTATTTGTGGAAGTCTAAATTCTACCATATATTTATGTTTCATTAAGCTTATCATTTATTCTTTAAAAACGAAAATATAGGAAATTATTTTATGAAAATTGATGTACATACTCACATTATGCCAGAAAAAATGCCAAATTGGACTAAAAAGTTTGGATATGGAGATTTTATACATTTAGAACATCATCACCCAGGTTGTGGTAAAATGATGAAGGGTGATACATTTTTTCGTGAAATTGAATCTAATTGCTGGGATTCTGAATCGAGATTAGTTGATTGTGAAAAACATAATGTGGATATTCAAGTACTATCAACAATTCCAGTGCTTTTTAACTACTGGGCTAAACCAGAACATTGCCTCGAAATAAGTAGGTTTTTAAATGATGATATAGCTCAAAGAGTAGAAGAACATCCTGATAGATTTATTGGGTTGGGGACAATACCAATGCAGGATTCAGAACTTGCAATTAAAGAATTGGAGAGAATTAAAAACGAACTTAAATTACCCGGAATTGAAATAGGTACACATGTTAATGGTAAGAACCTTGATAATCCCGATTTATTCCCAATTTTAAAGGCTTGTGAAGATCTTGATTTAGCAATATTTATTCATCCTTGGGATATGCTTGGGGGAGATAGACTCAATAAATATTGGATGAAATGGCTTGTTTCTATGCCTGCTGAAACAACTACTGCAATAATGAGCTTGATTTTTGGAGGAGTACTAGACAAGTTGCCAAATCTAAGAATCTGTTTTGCACATGGTGGTGGTTCTTACATAGGAACATTATCGAGAATAAAGCATGGCTTCGATGTACGACCCGACCTAATCGCTGTTAATACTAAAAAAAGCCCATACGACTACTTTGGAATGCTCTATTTTGATTCTTTGACTCATGATAAAACAATGCTTAAGTACTTAATAGAGCTTGCAGGTTTTGATAGAGTTTGTCTTGGAACTGATTATCCATTTCCACTTGGAGAGCTTGAACCAGGAAAACTGATTGATAGTATAGAATCATTCACTACCGAACAAAAGGATTTGCTTAATTACAAAACAGCGTTGAACTGGTTGAAGATTGATTCTAAATAAATATGTATAAAAATCTAGCTTTTCCATTTAATGTTGCAACCAATACTTGGTATCTGATTATTAGAGATTTCAGTACCATTTAGAAGTGAATTAATAGCTGCTCTTAAATCTTTTCCAGTCGGAATAATTCCATTATTAGGTCTTGAATCATCAAACTGACCACGGTATACAAGTTTGTCATTTCCATCAAACAAGTAAATATCTGGTGTACAGACAGCATGATAAGATTTTGCAACTTCTTGAGTTTTATCGTACAAGTAAGGAAAATTCCAGTTTTGTGTTTCAGCATTTATTTTCATTTTTTCGGGCGAATCTTCTGGATAGTTTTCAACATCATTAGAGCTGATTGCAATTACAGAAATTCCTTTTGGTATATAATCTTTTCCAAATTCTGAAAGTGCTTTATTTATATTGATTACAAATGGGCAGTGATTGCAAATAAACATTACAACTGTTGCTTTTGATGATTTTATATCATCAAAGGAAACAACTTTATCGGAAACTGTATCTAATAATTCAAATTTTGGAGCTATTGTGCCCAATTCTAACATTTTTGATTCTACTGCAGCCATAAAATATTTTTACCTTATTATTATATTTATAAGCATCACAACGAAAAAAACAAGTATTCATTTTGATTTTCGTTAAATAAGTTATGCCTGAAAAAATAAAAATATCTCTTTTAATATTTTCGATTCTACAGTTTTTACTAGATCTTTATATTTTTAAGAATTGGAAAAAATTCATACTTCAAAAAAAATGGTCAAACAGTTATTACCAATTTTATTTAGCTGTATCAATTATCTTATTGCCCTTATCTATCTATACTGCAAATTATCATTTTAACAATCCAGTTAGAGATACATTCCATAGCTATTTGCTAATGTTTGTAAATATTTGGTGGATTTCTAAAATCCCCAGTGTATTATCATTGCTATTAAAAGATATTATAAGTTTATTTATAAAGAAAAAAAAACCAAAAGAAACATCTTTTGAAAAAAGAAGAGACTTTCTTGTTTCCACTGGTTGGACACTAGCAGCAGTTCCATATTTAATTACAACTAATGGAGCTTTAAATACTAAAAACGATATAAAAGTTAAAACAATATCAGTTCCAATCTTAAATTTACATCCAGATTTACATAACACCTGGATAGCTCAAATTTCAGACTTACACTTAGGTTCATTTTTCGATGATAAATTAATGTCGAGAACAATTGATAAAATAAATTCATTAGGTGCTGATATGGTTATGATAACAGGTGATTTTGTTAATTATGACCATAGGGAATATGAAAAGTTTTACAAACTGATGAAGAAATTCTCTAAAATGAAGAATGTATTTGCTTGTTTAGGTAATCATGACCACTATGTTTCTTCTAAATACATTGGCGATTTGAAAGATATGATAAATAGCTCTGGGATTGATTTATTGATTAATGAGTCAAGAGTATTTGAAAAGAATAAAGGTAGATTAAACATAGCTGGTATCGACAACATAGGTCATGGGCAAAATTATGGAGATTTTAATAAGACTTTTCTAAATGTAGATAATGCATTCAATACAATTCTTTTGGCACATGACCCTAGAAATTGGGATCAAAGCATTATTTCTAAGAGATATGCAGACTTGACTCTATCGGGGCATACACACGGTGGACAGTTAGTTTTTGAATTTATGAATGAAAGATTTAGCCCTGTACAATTTATTTACAAACAATGGGCGGGACTTTATACTAATACAGAACAACATATCTATGTAAATACTGGGTTAGGGACTGTTGGACCTCCAATTAGAATTGGTGTTGCACCAGAGATTACAATGATTAGGCTTGTACCATCAAATGTTTTAACTTAATATTATCAGTAAATTTATAGGTACTATTAAACCTTTGAATAAATTCTTTGTCTATCTATTAAAATACAACAAATACTTTTCTAAATTAAATTAAGGGATAAAACTAATGTTAAAAATATTTTCTATTGCTATAATATTATTAGCACTTGCATCAATATCATTTGGAAAACATCACCATTCCAATTTAAATCTGTCACAGGCAACTAAATCTGAGATTAATGATTATCGAAGTTCTAACATCTTGCCAAAAATGTTAGAATGGAAAAACAAAATAGACGCAAGCTTAAATTCTACAGATTTAAATAAATTAAATGAACTAAGAGAATTATCAAGCAGTTTAATTGAAAATATGAAATCTGATTTGCTTGAATTAAAAAACAAAAAAAAGGCAGGAGAAGATATTGACAGAAAGGACTTTAAGCAAATTAAAAAAGATAAGCATTTGAAATTTAAAGAAATAGCAGAAAAATTAAAACCTATAGTAGACCAGAACAATGATTTATTAAAAGAAATAGCTAAAGAATCTAAAGATTTTCATAAAAAATGGAAAATGGATATCAGAGAAATCATAGAAGAATCAAGCCAAATAGATGATAAAAAACGAGACCATAAGAGAAGTCATAAAGGTGCCGATCACAAAAAATCAGAAGGCGGAAAAAAAGGAATGATGAAGTTATTGTTATGGAATGGTTCCGATTTAGATTTTAGTATTGAAAATGACGAGAGTAGCTCTCAAATAATAAAAAATTCGAATGCTTATCCAAATCCATCTAATTCTTCATCAAAAATTGAATTTGAACTAATGAGTGATGATTATGTTACAATCGGAATATATGATGAAACTGGAAACCTTATAGAAACATTACAAAGGGGAGAAATGAAAGCTGGAATGCAGCTAATTAATTTTATTCCTAAAGAAATGAACAAATCTGGAACATACTTCTATAGAATTGAATCTAAGACTTTAAACGAAACTGGCAAAATTATTATCAATAAATAATATAAAGTTCAAATAGCCGATAAGCCTCTTATCGGCTATTTAGATTTAATTAAAATGTCCAATTAATATTGGTTAAGTCTAAAAGATTATACACCATTTTCTTCAAGTTTTTCCAACTCATTATTTGATGTTTCCCATTCTGACATTGCGTCTGTTAATTCATTTTTTAATCTATCCAAATCAATTTGCATATCTCTCATTTTATCAGGATTTTTATGGAGTTCTAAGTCAGAAAAATTATTTTCAATAATTTGTATATCTTCTTCCAATTTTACCACTAGTTCCTCATTAATTTCAATTTGTTTTATGATTTTTTGTTTAGCTCTTTGGAACTGTTTATCTTGGCTAAAATTTTTCTTTGGCTGATTTTCAGAATTATTTTTTTCTTGCCGAACCTTATCTTTGAATTCAATATCTTGTATTGATTGAATCTTTTTAGATTCAAGAAAATAATTTATGTCACCTAAATACTCTTTTACTTTTTTATTTTTAAATTCTATAGTTCTATCAGTCAAACCTTCCAGAAATTCTCTATCGTGAGATATAATAATAACCGCACCGCTAAAATTTTGAAGTGCTTCCTTTAATATATCTTTAGAATTCATATCAAGGTGGTTTGTAGGCTCATCTAATATTAAAAAATTATATGGTTCTAGTAATAAATGACAAAGTGCTAATCTCGACTTTTCGCCACCAGATAGAACAGCAACTTTTTTGTAAACATCATCACCACTAAATAAAAAAGCTCCAAGAAGATTCCTAATTTGTGTACGAATATCTCCTTTTGCAGCATTATCAATAACATCGAATACTGTTTGATTTCCTTCCATCAGCTCTGCTTGGTGTTGGGCATAAAACCCCATGTTTATAGAAGCCCCACCTAGTTTGCACCTGCCATTAGTTATGTCTGTAAATCCAGCAATAACTTTAGCTAATGTTGATTTCCCCTCACCGTTTCGCCCTACAAAAGCTACTTTTTGTTCTCTTTCTAAAACAAAATCAATATTATCTAATACTAATTTATCACCATAGGATTTAGTTAGATCTTCACAATCAACAATTACTCTAGAGCTTCTGGGTGGCTCTGGGAAATGAAATTTTATTCTATCAGTTTCAATATCATCAATTTCAATTCTATCAATTTTATCAATAGCTTTTAATTTGGATTGAACTCGGGAAGCCTGCCTAGCTTTTGCTCTGTATTTAGATGCAAAATCTTCCATTTGCTTAATTTGTTTTTCTTGATTTTTCTTAGCGTTTAATTGAACTCTTCTGGTTTCGTCCCTTTGGATCATAAATTTAGAATATGGAAAATTCAAATCATATATTCTACCTGCTGTTATCTCAATAGTCCTATTTGATACATTATCTAAAAATCTTCTATCGTGTGAAACGATTAGAACAGCACCTTCGTAGGCAGTCAAAAATTCTTCTAACCAAACAATTGATTCAATATCAAGGTGGTTTGTAGGCTCATCAAGTAAAATTAAATCAGGTCTTTGGAGTAATATTTTGGCTAGTTCAATTCTCATCTGCCAGCCACCAGAAAGATTTTTTACTGGTTTGATAAAATCACGCCTTTCAAATCCTAATCCCATTAGAGTTTGCTCTATGGCAGATTCCACATTAACAGATCCAAGTAAATTTAACCTGTCGGTAATTTCATTTAGTGTTTCTATTAATTTAAGATATGAATCTGATTCGTAATCCTCTCTTTCAGCAAGCTGTTTGCTGATTTCATCCATATTGTGATTCAACTCTTCAATTTCTTGAAAAGCAGATTCGGTTTCCTTAAAAACGCTAACATCACTATTTGCTCCACCTTCTTGAGGCAGATAACCTAATTTATATTCCTTTGGTTTAGAGATATTCCCAGAAGTTGGTAAGTTCTGACCTGCTACAATCTTTAGCATTGTAGATTTACCAGCTCCGTTTTTACCTATTAAACCTATCCTTTCTTTAGGATTTATATTATAAGATATATCATTGAAGAGTGTGAAGCCACCAAATTCTACTGTTAAACGTGATACTGCTAGCATTGATTTCCATTTTGTAAAAAGTATTTTTACAAAAATAGATTATTTAACTCCAAATGTAAAATAAAAGTGATTGTAAAAGTTGGCCGATAAAAAAGTTAACGAAAGTCTCAACGCAAATTTTTTTTTTTTGAATGCAATTTTAGATTGGGTAAAATATACTTCTTATTTAAAAGAAAGAATCTTAGGTTTATTAGAAACGGTTACCTGTAATAATGAAATTTTGTTTACAGTGATTTGATACTATAAAACAGAAAGAAGTCGTTATAGTTAACGACTTCTTGTTAGTTAATACTAAGATTTAAGAAATTTAATAGTTGTACTTGAGTTGCTATTTGATAATTTAAGAAAATAAGAACCAATTTTTAATTTTGTAATATCTATAAAATTAGTTTTTATGGTTCCTGAATCTATTTTCTCACCATTATAATTATAAATTTCAAAATTAGTATATTTATTAGAGTTATCAATTGTTATAATTGAACTACTAGGGTTTGGAAAGAAAGGAACCTCATTATGACTATTAATTCCGGAAGTTAAATCATCTAAAACTATTAGCGTCATCTTTTGAGGAGATCCTTGACTTTGTCCGCTATAACCTAAGTATGCAATCTTATTATCCTCTAAAAAAGAGACACCATTTGCCCTTGCAAATTCATTCGATTTAAAATAATCTTGCTCCCAAATAACTTCACCACTTTTATCAAATTTTGCCATGTAAAAGGTGACCGCAGCTAAAGAATAATTAACTCTCCAACCAGAAATATAAATATCCCCATTACTTGATGTTTTTACTCCCGTACCTTCAATTCTGAAATTATTTTCTTGCCCATAGGATTTGTCCCAGATTATTTCCCCATCCGAATCAACTTTGATGAGATGTAGTTTCCCGAATGGAACACCATCAGATTCCTGAGAATCATTTAAACCAACTAAAATAATTTCTTCATCAATTGTTATATCCATGTCCCAAGCCCAGTCAATTCTATTTTCTACTCCATAATGTTTAATCCAAATTGTTTCACCAAAGCTATTGAATTTAATTAACCAAGCGTCATCTAAATCTCCTGATGCATAGCTATATGAGCCTCCTGTAATATAAAAATTGTCATTTACTTGTTTTACGCTCCAAGAGTCATCAAATTCATCTCCTCCAAACGTTTTTGTCCAAAGGGTATCTAAGTTTTCATCTAATCTCAATACCCAAGCATCTCTATCTCCGCTACCGTATGATTCAGTATATCCCGTAACTAAAAACCCATCTTTAAGCTTTATCAAATCATTGGCTATGTCAGTATTGTTTCCCCCATAAACTTTTCTTTGTTGGAAATTACCTAGAGAATCAAACTTAACAATCATTAAGTCTCGACTTTGAGAGTTAGAAAATGAACCAGTACCTCCAACTACTAGAATAGACTCATCTTCCAATTCTATCGAAGAGTTTGCCCAATCATTATTAAAACCTCCATAGTTAACTTCAAATATTGTGTTGTAATATTTATCCAATTTAACTAAATAAATATCGGAGAGTCCATTTGGCCCATCATAGTTTACTCCAGTAAGTAGTATGTTTCCTGATAACATGGATTTAACATCAGAACCATTGGAATTTGTCCCAAATATTTGTTCGTGAGTGATACTTTGTGAGAACACAGAAAGGTAACATAAAAAAGCTGTTATTAAAATTTTCATATTTGATTAAATTGTTATTGAAAAAAAACAACTTACCTGAAAAAAGCAACATATAATTAACAGTTTTCGTATTGAATATTGTTTCTAAAATCTAGTTGCAATTAGAATAATAAATGATATACGCTACATAAATATTAATTTCAATGAACTCTTCAAAATTAAAAAATCTCATAAATTCATTATCAAAGTCGGAGAAGCGATATCTATCTTTAAAAGGTAATGCTAATGAATCAATGTTTGTTAATTTATATAATCTGTTATCAGAGAATAAGTCTGATAATTTAATATTAAAAGAACTTGCAATAGATGTTAGGAAGTTTAATAATCTAAAAGCGTATTTATTTAATTTTATTTTAGAGAGTTTATCACTGTTTCATACTGAAGCAGGGGTTAAAAATCAAATATATTCATTGCTGAAAAGTATAGATATTCTATTTAATAAGTCTCTTTTTGAATTAGTAATAATGCCCTTAAAAAAAGCTAGAAAATTAGCGGTTGAATATTATGACCTAAGATTGTTACATGAAATAATTATTTGGGAGTTGAGAATATTACTATCTCCTAAGTATAATGGTCAATTAAAAAAAACAGTTGAAGAAGTTTTAAATGAAGAAAAGGATTTAATACTTGACTTAGAAAAAATTAGAGAGTACAGGGAGTTTCGATATGTATCTAGTGTTAATACACCTATCGAAAAACCTTTAAGTAATAACTTAATGGTCAATCTAGAGTATTACAGAACCCTATATTTTGTTAATCTAAAAAATAACAATTTACAATCTGCTTATGAGAGTATTTCTAAAGAAATTACTCTTTTTGAAAAATATGAGAATATTGACAAAGATAGAGTAATTTTAAGTAAGTATATTAACTCTCTTGGAGATCAAATATTAATTGAACTACTACTGAAAGAAAATATATTAGATACTTTAAATAAGTTGTTTTTGTTGGTGGAGTTCAAAAATAATCCTAAAGTATTAACAAATCACATAAGACTTAGATCTAAGTTTTATTATTACTTTGGTGTATTGGAAAGTACTGATCAAGATTATGGAGAAGATACTGCTGAATTAGTAAGCCATTTAATGAAAACTAAAATCTATAATAATTTCAATAATCAGTTTAAGCTTTCGATTATTTATTCTTTATCAAAATACCTAATAAAAAGTAATGAATTTAGGAAAGCGATTTTAATAACTAATGAAGTTAAGTCCACTAAAGAGGAATCTTTATACAAAGCTCATTTTTTAGCAATTAAAATTATTTGTCATTATAATCTTGGAAATTTAGATTTGGTAGATAGTTTAACAAGAATTTTAAAAAAGGAAAATACAAAGTCAATGGAAATATTGAGGTTACTAAAATATTTCTATCCAAGAATTAACGAAAACACCGATAAACAAATAATAACAGATTTTTTAATTCCTTTAAATTATTTAGAAAATCTTAATGAGTAGCTCATTTACTTCAGATTTAATTGATACAAGCAATTACAATCTTTCACAATTTGAAACAAACTAATCCAAGAATTAGCAAAACAGAGCTAATGATCGAGAAAATTATAATAATTCCATATAAGTTGAAAGTATCATAAATAATTGCATTATCACTAATAGGTGAGTATAATATGATTATCTCATTATTTGAAGGATTAACCAAAATAGGGAAGGAGCTAACAAATGCATTTTCTGAACCACTTGGTTTGATATATCTTACTGTAGGCTTGCAATACATTAGGTCTAGTGATCTATTTTGAATCATAGCAAAAGGAATTGATAAATAGTAGTTAAAATCATAATTATCAATGGGGTTTGTAACTACAATTTCTCCATTCATTTTTTCACCAAAACTAGTATATTCAAGATTATTAGATTTGTTATATTTGTAGTATGCAACCGAAAAAATAAGTATTGCAAATACTACAAACATGATACCACTATAAAAATAATTTCCTTTTTGTAGCTTCATTATCTAAACTTCTAAAATAAAAATAATTAGTTGAAAAATAAAGGGGATATTTAATAATATCCCCTCTTTGTTTATTAAATTCATTCTGTAAGGTTTCTCTTGGTAATTGTATTAATTTTAAATAAATTCAAAATAAAACACTTTCGAGATAAAGCCATATATATTGGAACTATCGATAAAAAAGAAATCGCAATTCCTAAATTGTTACCAGTAATTCCGTTTAAAACTATTAACCCAATATAGATTATGATTAAGGCAAGTAAAATTCTAAACAGCCTATCAGTTGAGCCAATATTTATATCCATCTTTAATCTTTAAGTAAACTTCTTGAAATAACTAATCTTTGTATCTCACTAGTTCCTTCGTAGATTTCTGTAATTTTAGCATCTCTGTAATATCTTTCTGCATTGAAATCTTCAGTGTAGCCATTACCACCATGTATTTGAATGCACTTGTTGGCACAAAACATAGCTGCTTCAGATGCCATAAGTTTTGCCATAGCTGCTTCTCTTGAATAGTCCAATCCTTCATTTTTCATTTTTGAAGCTCTCCAAGTTAGCAACCAAGCAGATTCGTATTGGCACCACATATCAGCAATCATCCATTGTATTGCTTGAAATTTAGAAATTGATTGTCCAAATTGCTTTCTTTCTTTAGCATACTTAATAGAATCTTCAATTGAAGCTCTAGCAATACCTAAGGCTTGAGAGGCAATACCAAGTCTTCCTCCATCTAGGGTTACCATTGCTATTTTAAAACCTTTGTTTACTTCTCCTAATAAAGCATCTTCAGAGAGTTCAACATTGTCTAAGATTATTTCGGTTGTTGATGTAGCTTTAATCCCAAGCTTTCTTTCAACTTTCCCAACGCTGTAACCAGGTGTATTGGCATCAACAATAAATGCACTAACCCCTCTAGTTTTAAGCTCTGGTTCTGTAGAAGCAATTAAAACAAAAATCCCAGCTTGCTTACCATTAGTAGCCCAAAGTTTTGAGCCATTTAATATCCACTTATCACCTACTTTTTTTGCTGTGGTTTGTGTAGCTCCTGCGTCTGATCCTGCATTAGATTCAGAAAGTGAAAAAGCTCCGATTCTCTCTCCCGAAAGCATAGATGGTAGATATTTTTGTTTTTGATGTTCAGTTCCAAATCTAAAAATAGGATCACATGCAAGCGAAGAGTGAGCTGATATTATCACTCCAGTTGATGCGCAAGCTCTTGATACCTCTTCTACTGCTATCATGTAGGAAAGATAATCCATACCTGCTCCACCAAATTCTTCGGGATATGCTATACCCATAAGACCCATCTCTGCAGCTTCATTAATTATCTCTTGAGGGAATCTATGATTCCTTTCATTATCACCTGCTTCTGGTTCGATTCTTTCCTTTGCAAATTTTCGAACCATATCTCTTAGCATTAGTTGATCTTCAGTTAGTAAACTGTCCATTATCTTACTCCATAAGTATTATTTATATTTTGAGACAAAATTATAAAAAAATGGCTTAAAAGAGCAAAAATGAATAGTTGCAAAACCAACTTTTTTATTAACTTTGTTTAAAGTAATAGTTCAATTTGTTCTAAAGGTAATAAATGCTAAGTTTTGACCTATTTGAATACTATAATAATAACAAACGAAATAATATAATATTAACCTTTAAAGGAGCGGTCTCCCAAGAAATTTTGGTAGAGATTGGTTCGATAATTAGGAATCAATTTAATATACATAAGTCTATTAAAAAGATATTTGCCGTGTTTGTTGAATTAGCTCAAAATATAATGCACTATTCAGCAGAAACTGAGTTTAGTATTAAAGAAGCTAAAGATGTTGGAGTTGGAATCATTTTATTTAGTGAAAATGACAAAGAATTTTATATTACATCAGGTAATATGGTACCGACCTCATTGGGCAAAAAAGTTGTAGACAAGATTGAAAATGTAAACAAAATGTCCGAAATTGAACTCAAAGAGTATTACAAAGAACAAAGAAGAATGCCACAAGCCGATGGCAGTAAAGGTGCTGGGCTTGGATTTATAGATATAGCCAGAAAATCAGATAGTAAAATTGAATATCAACTTAATGATACTAATAATGATGGTGAGGCGTTTCTTGTAATTACAGTAAAATTTTGTAAGGATTTAGATTAATGGAAAATTTAATATTTGAGGGTTCAAAAACTAAACCCTTTATCAATTTTAATTCAGAAACAGGAAACCTACTAATAGGTGGTGAATCCTATCCAGAAAATGCCATAGAATTTTATAAAGAAATTCAGGAATGGCTTGTTTCTTATCTATCTCAGAATAAAGAAAAACAAATTGTATTTAACTTTAAAATGGTTTATTTTAATACAAGTTCTTCAAAAGCAATTTTGGATATTTTAGATATTCTTGAAAAGCACCATGTTAAAGGTGGGAAGATAAATGTACTTTGGCAATATGAACAAGATGATGAAGATATTCAAGAAAGCGGTGAAGAGTTTGCAGATGGTTTAACTATACCTTACGAAATTGTTTCATACGAGGATTAATAAGTTTAATGTCCGATAATCATTTGATATTTAACAAAGAACAAGAAATTCTAAATAGAGCTGATGAAGTATTAGCAAAAGATTTGGAAAAATTACCAGAGGGTGAAATAATAGCTCATTTTTCTGAGTTGCGTGATAACTATGAACACTTACTAAAACAACAAATTAAACTTACTCGTCTTGCAGATAGTAGCCAAGGTAAACTAAGAAAATTCCAGGTAGAACTTGATGAAACTAATACTAAGATTAATCTACAAAACGATGAGCTCACCAAATTAAATCAAACTAAAGATAAATTTTTCTCAATCGTGTCTCATGACATTAGAAACCCATTAACTGCAATAGTTTTGATGGGTGAAATATTAAAATCAAATTTTGAAAAGTTATCACCCGAACAATTAAACAAACAAATATCAAAAATTTCTGATTCAATAAAACTGCTTTATGAGCTATTTGAAAATCTTCACAGGTGGTCAAAGGCTCAATCTGGAATATTGGATTTCAACCCAGAAGAATTTAATTTGTTACTTGTCATTAATAATGTAATTAAATTATTGGAAGGTCATGCAGGAAACAAAAACATTGAATTAAAATCGGATGTAGAGCCTGGTGATATTATCTTTGCCGATAAGAATATGGTTGAAACAATCATTAGAAATTTGGTTAATAATTCTGTAAAGTTTACTAAACCAGGTGGATTTGTAAAGATAGAACACTACTTTGATGAAAATCTAAACAAAGATGTTATTAAAGTAATGGATAATGGAATCGGAATGAGTCAGTCAATTATTGATAAGCTTTTCAAGTTAGGCGAATCATCGGTAAAGAAAAAGGGTACTGCACAAGAACCTGGATCAGGATTAGGATTGATTCTTTGTAAAGAATTTGTAGATAAGCACAGTGGAGAAATTTGGGTGGAAAGCGAAATTGACAAAGGAACAACCTTCTACTTTACTATCCCACCCAATAAAAATTAAAATATACTCAAATCATCAAGCAGATCAGTGGCTCTTTTACCACCTGCAATTTCAACAATCTTATCATCGTAATGATCAGATATAACTGCTACAGCGTTCAATGTTGTAACTAATTCACTTTCGTCTAAATTAGTACCAGCAATTGTATGTGAAAATGTTATTGTATTATCAAAATATAATCCGAAAGCTCCAAAGTGAAGTTCAGCATTTTTTCTTAGTAGAAAGCTCATTAGTTCAGGTGTGATATTTGCTCCTGTAACTACTTGAGAAATACATTCAACACTAGTTTCTTTGTTTGTAAATGGTCTCACTAATATCATTACTTGAGTAGAGCCTCTGGAGATTGTAAATTGACCATTTCCAAAAGACAAATGTTCTGGGAAGTTTTTTTCCAAGAATTTCTCTACTTTCTTTGTAGTATCATTTATCATCTCGGGTGGAGTTTCAACCATTACTTCGTGATCGTCTTTATTAAAAATCATTTGTGACATTTTATTATTACCCCTAGAAATTATTTATTCATTTCTGCTTTTAATTTTTCTAATTCTGCATCGGTGCTGCTTGATTCTAAATCTTTGAATGCATTTTCAAGTTCTGCATCCCCTTGATGCAATTCTCCAAAAGCATCAGCTTCTGCTTCCAAAGTATCTACTTTTGATTCAAATTTATCAAATTTTGAGAAAGCATCAGAGCCAACACCAGAGAAATTTTGAGAAATATTTTTTTGAGCTTTTGCTGATTGAGCTCTTGCAATTAAAGTGCTTTTTCTCATTCTAGCTTCTTCAAGTTTATTTTTTAACTGATCTAATTGAGATCTTAATTTTTCAGCACTTGTTTTAGCTATATTGTGGGTAGGTTCTAAGTCACTAATTTGTTTAGTATACATTGCTTTTTTCTCTAAAGCTTGTTTAGCAAGAGATTCGTTTGATGCTCCTAATGCTTTCTTGGCTTTTTCGTGCCAATCAGATTCATTAGCTTTAGCATTTTGCATTTTTCTTTCAATTGATTTTTGATTTGCAACTGCCTGAGCAACAGCCAAAGTAGATTTGTTTACAGATTCTTCCATTTCTAAAACCATCTGTTTAATCATTTTCTCGGGATCTTCTGCGTTATCGAGGGCATCATTGACGTTAGCCTTAAATATGTCCGATATTCTATTAAATATACCCATTCGAATATACTCCTTAAATTTATAATTTGAATATTTTGTTATAGTCTTTTATGTAATATAATTATTATTTTAACGTAAGTTGAATAAAAAAGTTTTGGAGAATCGTAAAAATGAATTTTGATATCGGTGGCATGATGGCGAAAGCCAAGGATTTAAAAGAAAACTTGTCAAAAATGAAAGAAAAGCTTGAAA
>JAONBD010000023.1 GCA_028376765.1 Candidatus Kapaibacterium sp. | reverse complement strand
AAAACTCTAATTTTATTAGCTTTTATTGTAAATACTTTGTTAAGTGTTTCGCCATTTTTTGTATATAATATTTCTAATTCAGCTTCATGATTACCGTATTCTGCCATAATATTATCATAAAATACAGTTATGCTAAATGTATTTGAGTTAATAGTTATAGGCAATGGGTTATTTAAAGTTGTAAAATATCCATCAATGTTATTATTTAGGTTAACCTCATTAATAAATACATCTCCAGGCCCATCAAGGCTAACTTCTAATGCCAAGGTCTTGACATCATCACATATAATTAAATCACCAAAATCAAACTCTTCCCTGCTAAATTCTACTTTTTGTTCAGCACCCTCACCTAATATATTTACCACAACTGGATATTCACAATTTTCAAAGTCACTTTCCATCCAAAAAGTCATTGATTCATTAAATTGACCTTGTGGTGGTATATATTCCCAGATTAAGCTTGTAATTTCAGTTGGGTCAATTAGATTGCCAGGATCGGTATTTATAAAGCTAGTAGGTTCTGTTCTCAGATATTCAAGTCCGAAAGTATTTGATTGGTTAGTAACATCTAGGTTAATATCTTGAACAATCCCATAAGGAATTTGTCCTAAATTTACTTGGTTTAGACTAATTGAAAATGCCATGTCTATAATATTAGCAACAATATCTACTTCTATTATTGGTAGATTAGGGTCATCTGTTTTTAAAGTCATAATAGCAGAAATCGGTCCTTTTGGCAAAATAGTATTATCTATTCCCATCGAAATTGTAACTTGTGCAAATGAATTAGGATTAATCCTTCTATCAACAGGTACTATTCCATTCAAATTGAATAAATCTGCATTTGGTCCACTAAAAACAGGCTCCTCGGTGAATTGATAGCTTCCATTGCCAGTGTTTTCAATAAAAAGTTGAAACTGCTCTGGGAAGTAACAATACTCATGTGATCCGAAATCAATTAGATTATCAAATTTCAAATCTGATTGAGTACCCTCTCCCCTCAATTCAAACTGCTTTTGCTCATCACAAACAAATAAGTTATCTCCATATTCAAAGAGATGAAATTGTGAGGACAAACCATCTACTGTTGGGATAAATTCAATTTCTAATATTATTTCATCATTTGGAGCAAGTGTAATAGGTAAAGCTGGCGTTGTGCTTATAAGATTGAAGGGGAGCGTAATATTAGTTAAGGTTTCTAATTCAATTGAGGTTGCTCCTGTATTCCTAAAAGTAAGAGTTTTAGTGTCTGAATCTCCTATTTTTACACTTCCAAAATCGAATATATTGTTTGGAGCTTCAAGTAATGTTAGCTCTGTATCTAACACATTTATATTTATCTCAAAAGAATATAACGGGTCTATACATTCATCGCTTGAAAAAGTTATGGTGGTACTGTAAGTACCAACTTCCATTTCTTGGTTTAACATCTGAGCAGTTAACCTAATTGGGAAATCAGGTGTATCAAGACTCACTATAAAATCGTTACTATTAGAAAGAGCTGAAGGATTTGTTAAATTAACATTAGATAAATTTACCACCTCGAATATTTCAAAGTAATAAGGAAAGTCTTCTTTACAAACATCTAAATTTATTACGCTTACAGGATTTCCATTACTATCATTTATTTCTACTGCTTGATCTACTAAATCAATAGAATAAGTAATCTCTGTTGGGTTTTCATCGGAATCATTATTTGGCAATCTTAAAGTATAAACAACTGGGCTAGCAACCCCTGGTATTATATCAAATTGTGTAATTAGAAATGAAGAAGATCCAGGTGCTATTATAAATTCTAAATTTTGTGGGGGCGAAACAATAGAGGCTGAAGCACCTAATGGTAACCAATTTAAATTTGGAAGATCTATAACAAGATCTGCTTCTCCTAAATTAGAAATTTCTAATGTGTCATAAATAGAAGATTCTGCACAATCAAGTTTTATTAAATTTCTGGAAAGCTCACATTCAATTTCTGGAGCAACCAAATTAAATATATTTGCTGCTGATTGGCTTAATATATAGTCAGGTTCATAACTGTATTCATTAGATTGATCGGGAGAATTAATCTTTAAAAATGATGCTCCATACCATTTGGATATAGAAGGATCGAAATTTATATCAAAATTAAAAGATTGTGGCGTAAAGCCATCTAAATCTTGAATTTTCAACCAATCACCAGTTTTCGATTTAAGAAAATATTCATAACTAAAGCCACCTCTTTTTCTTCCAGACAAGTTGTGTGAGCTTTCTACATACTGAACTGAGTCGGTACTCATACCATCAAAAATTGTGGGAGACTCCGTTCCTGATATTAGAATGGGCTTATCTGTACCAAAAACATTATGTCTATATCTTCCAATTCCTGCGTCTTGACCAGGGTTAGCAGAGTATTGGACTCCAGTAGTAGATACTTTAGTAGAAATTTCAATAAACCCACCTGAGCCTGAACCTCCATCAGGATCAACATCTGCTCCATCTGCTCCATCTGCTAAAATTTTAATATTGTCAATACTAGATGCAAAAATTCTAATTGCTCCACCGCCACCGCCGCCATCACCAGAACAATTTGGGGTAATACTTTGGGGATTCCCACTTCCTCCACCAGAACCACCAGCAATTGGAACTCCAAAGTCATTTCCATGAGCTAAGCCAGCATTTGTTCCATTAGGAAAAGTATCATCATTAACTCCAGCAGATCCATATCCAGCGTTTCCTCCTGACCTGTTACCTCTATTACCAGCTCCTCCGCCATACTGACCTTGTCCATATCCGTTTGCCCCATCATTATTATATCCTAGTGACGAGACACCAAATGGATGCCCAGTTCCACCGCCAGATGATTGTATAGTATTTGTAGCTAAGCCGCCACCGTGAACTCCATTTAAGCTAATACCACCTGTTCTGAACTCTGTTCCATTTTTATTAAAATTATTATCAAAATCACTTCCAGAACCCATTCCACCAACTCTAGTTAAATTAGGACTCCCATTATTATTTTGGCCACCAGCTCCACCACCAGTAAACCCAACACCACCATTAGAACCAGGACCAGCACTTACAAAAAAACTTCTATCACAAATACCTCCTGCACCGCCACCGCCACCGGGTCCTGCATTTTTGCCATTGGCTGAAGCATTAATTTCAGAATCAGGGCCTAGACCTATTATTGGTCCATCTGATAGTATTATAAAAGGGAGATAAGCTTGGTTTCCAGAAGTGTTAGGATCTGGATCATCTATCGATATGTCATAAGAATTATTAGCAAGTGTAAGGGAATCGACAACAATGGTATTTCTTGGAGAAACATATCCTATCCCGTTGTTAACTCCTTCTATCCTACCAAGTAGAGTACCAGTAGTTATGTTGCCAACTGAAGATGGTCTTATTATGTGAAAATCGTAAGATTCAATTAATGAATTGTTAATGTAAACTTCTATTTGGTTGATAAATTGAGAGCTTAATATATCATATCTTTCTGAATCGGGATTAGCTTCATTATCAACATAGATATAAGCAGAAATGAGCCTACCCTCCCAGCTAACAACAAATGGGCTAATTTCAATAAATTCGGAACTCCCACCAGTTACATCTATTCTATTTATTTCGGATGAGTTGTTAATGAAAAACCCATCATTTCCAAAGAAACCTTTCTGATTGGTTGGGGCGACTATTTCAATATAAACTTCCATGCCAGGGCCACCAGCATCTGGTATCATATAAGATTGTGAGAAAGAAGCAATGCTTGAAAGCAATAGTATTAATGATAAGCTAAACTTTTTCATACATAGGTAATTTAATTGTAAATTTAGTTCCGTGATGTAACTTTGAATCTACAAAAATATCGCCTCTGTTCAAAGCTATAAATTCCTTTGAAATAACTAACCCAAAACCATACCCACTGGATTCATTTTGTTTATTTTTAAATGTAAGTCTTTGGGAATTAAATAAATGCTTGATTTTATTTTCTTCAATTCCAATTCCGTTATCTTGAATTGTTATAAAAATATAATTATTTTCTGTGTAATTATCAACCACTATTCGACCATTTTCAGGGGTGAATTTCAAGGCATTCTGAATTATGTTTCTTATAACTACTTTTATCTGATTAGGATCGAACCAAGCTGTGAGTCCTGCAATTAGCTTGTTATCAACATTAATTGATTTATTTGAAATTTGAGAGCTTAAAGAATCAAGAACTTCTTCAGTTATATTATAAATAGATGAACTTTCTGGTGCAAATGTTCTTTGATTCTGACTAGAAACAACCCAACTCATTATCTGATTTAACATTTTCTTATTTTCAGTGATTGAACTCCTAACTGCTAATAAAATTTCACTCATCTCATCATCTTTTTTATTGTAAGTTTCAATAGCAATATTTAATAGAGATATTGATGCGCCAAGTGGATTTATCAAATCGTGAGAAATTAAACCAATAAGTTTGTTTTTTTCTGATATTAAATATTCTAGATTTTTATGTGTTTCGATGTGAGATCTAATTTCATTTTCAAGGTCATTCGATTTTTCTTTAAGAATAGATTCTTTATTTTTCAACCTATAATAAAAATAAAATATTAATAATAGTAGTATAAAAATAATAACAGAAATTTCAGTAAGAATAGTATTACTAAATTTTACTTTTGATATTTCTTCATTTTTTGATATTATCTTTTCAGTAACACTTAATATATGTTCTACTAGAGCTTCTTCATTTTGGATAGATCGCAAAACTTGTTCTGCTTTAAGGGTATTTATTGTATCATTAATATTTTTATAATAATTGATAATGCTTTCATAAAAATACCCTGATGAATTTAGGCTTTTATTTTTAGCAAAAAATTCTTCAGCGAAATCGAAATATATTTTTGCAGAATCCAGTTGAAGATTTGCATTATAAAATTTTGCTATTGTAACATAACCATTCATAATCAGTTTTTTATCTCCAAGTTTTTTCCTGTAAACCAATGACTGTTTTTCATAAGTTATTGCTTTTTCAATATCCTTAACCAAGTAATAGTAGTAAGCAAGCAAAGTATAATAACCTTGTGCGAAAGTCAAATTATCTAAGTATTCTTTTTTATTAAATTTTTCTAATATAGTTTTAACTGTTTTTAAATCATTCAATGCAATTAAATTATTTACATAAATTCTAAAAACAGAATGAAGTGATTTGTATTGATTCGTACTAATATAAGAATCAATGACTTCTTCAAATAATTCATTGGATTTTTTATAATTTTTAATCATCCTATAACGATATGCTAATTTAGATTTTAGGAATTCATCAGATAAAAAACTAAAATATACATATTGTTCTTGAGGAATCTCTATTGACATAGCAAGTTTCAAATATTCAATACTGTAATTATGAAATTTTAGACTTGAATATAGTCTAGAAAAAAGAAAACTATGCAGCTTTCTATCTATTGCAATTTCTGAATCTTTATATTGACTGTTTAGAAGAATATTATAAACAGAATCAAATTTGAAAGTAGTCAGCAAATAGTTTACTTTCAAATCAAAATGTAATAACTCTTTTAGTTTAGGATCTTCAAAATTCAATTCAAAAAATCTGTTTTCAACCTCATTAAAAGGTGTAATAAAATCATTGAAAGAATGATTCGACATTTCCCAACGGAGGGAATCAAGAACAATTTGATTGTAATATGTTGCTAAACAGATACTTTGTAGTAAAATTAATATTATAAGTATTTTTTTGATAGTTTGTATCTTGTAAATGGTAAAAATTTAAAATAAGAAAAAATGAACAATGGATCACTACTAAAAAAAGACAATGTTGATATGTTTGATGTTTTATCAAATTTTCATAATCAGATAATTGAGGCTTGTAAAATTGGAGAAACATTATCTGAAAAGGTATTGCCAAAGTCAAATGAAATAATCATTTCCGGGATGGGTGGAAGTGCTATTGCTGGAAATTTACTTAAGAATTATTGTGAAAATATTGATAATACCAATAAGATTAACATTACAATCAACCGATCTTATAGCTACCCTAATCATATTACTAATGATTATTTAGCTAGTTTCAGCTCCTACTCAGGAAATACAGAAGAAACTCTTTCTGCATATAAACAAATAAACAATATCTGTGATAAAGTTGTTGTATTTACTACTGGTGGGAAGCTTAAAGAACTTGCTGAAAACAATAATCAGCCAACTATTATTCTTCCCTCTGGGCTGCAACCAAGAGCTGCTATCGGGTATTCCTTCTTTACTCAGCTTTACTTTATGATGTATTCAGGAATAATGAAATCAAGCTTAGTTGCAAGTACAGCAAATTCAATTAATAAAGTCCTTGATCTTGTTAAAAGCAAAAATGAAATATTTAAGAAAGAAAATCCATCAAATCCTACCTTTAGCTTTGCTAAGGAGTTAGTAGGAAAGATTCCTAATGTAATTTCATCAGAACGGTATCAATCTGTTAACTTAAGGTTTAGAGGTCAGTTTCAAGAAAATAGTAAAGTACAAGCTTTTGGATCAATTTTACCAGAAATGAATCACAACGAAATCAATGCTTTAGAAAACAAGGAAATGTCCAAAATATTTCATTTTATCCTAATCAAAGATGATGAAGAAAATGATAGAAACTTACTCAGATTCAAATTTTTAGAAGAAACATTAGAAAAATATGGATATTCATATTCTGTAATTAAGCCTAGCTCGGATAATTTGTTAACTAACTATTTTGAACTAATTCAATATGCCGATTGGACAAGTTTTTGGTTAGCATTGCTTAATGGAAAAGACCCCTCAGAAATTAAAACTATTATGAATTTAAAAGAATTTATGTCGAACTAGATTAATTATGTCCAATAACAAAATGATAGTAGACGAAAGGCAAAGAGATATCGGCAATTTTCATGTTGGTAGATTGCTTCCTTTCCGAAGGAAAAGATCGGTTGGTCCATTCATTTTTATAGATCACATGGGGCCTATTCAAATTAAAAAAGGTGATTACTATGATGTGGATCAACACCCTCATATTGGATTATCTACTTTAACATATCTATTTGAAGGTCAGGCAGAACATAAAGATAGTATTGGTTCTCATCAAATAATAATGCCAGGCGATGTTGCGTTTATGTCCAGTGGTAGTGGCATTACCCATACAGAACGAACACCTGAAAGCTTACGCCAAGAAGATAATTTTATGATGCATGGCTATCAAATATGGGTTGCACTTCCAAAGGAGCTAGAAGAAATGGAACCTACCTTTGAATATATTCCAGCATCAAAAATTGAATCATGGTCTGAAGGCAATTTCAAATTAAAGCTAGTTGCTGGTGAAGCATTTGGAAAAAAAGCTATGCTTAAAGGATATTCGCCATTATTTATGGTAGATGTAAAAGCTATGGGAGATGACAATCTCAACCTAACCAATCATCTTAAAGGGGAAGTTGCAATTGTTGTTGTAAGTGGAGAGATTGAAGAAGAAAATGAAATAATTTCTAGTGGTCAAATGATGATTAGCAAATCAGATGAAGTTTGCTCAATAAGAGTAAAAAAAGGCACTCAATTATTAATTTTTGGTGGCGAAACTCTTCCTGAAAAAAGATACCTACTTTGGAATTTTGCGTCAACTAGTAAAGAACGACTTCAAAAAGCTAAACTTGATTGGCAAAACAAGAACTTTCCTAAAATATTGAACGATAATACATATATTCCTTTTCCATAAATCTTTGGAACAAAACAAATGAAAACTTTAATCTTAATATTACTTTTAAATGCTGGGTTATTCTCACAGGAATTATATGTAAAGAGCTTTGGAGAAAACACCAATCCAGCAATAATATTCTTGCATGGTGGGCCTGGCTACAATTGTGCTAATTTTGAAGCTACTACTGCAAATGAACTTTCTAAACAAGGTTTTTTTGTAATTGTTTATGATAGGCGTGGAGAAGGAAGAAGTACAGATGCGAATGCAAAATACAATTTTGAGGAATCTATAAATGATATTGATGCAATTAGAGAAAAATATAAATTAGATAAAGTCAGCTTTATTGGTCATAGTTTTGGTGGAGTTTTAGCAATTAAATATTCAGAAGTAAAGCCCAAAATCGTAAATACCATTTTCTTAGTTGGAGCACCAATTTCTCTTCAAAAGACTTTTAAAAATATTATAAAAAAAACAAAAAAGATATATTCTGATAAAAATGACAAAACTAATCTTGAATACATTAATAAATTAGAATCAATCGATACTAATTCGTTACAATACAGTTCTTATAGCTTCATGCACGCAATGCAAAATGGATTTTATGTTCCAAAAAATCCAAGTGATGAAACCAAAATAATTTATGAAAAATTCAGAATGAATCCTAAACTTGCTGGGCTTTCTATAGAAATGACCTATGATGCACCACAGGGATTTTGGGAAAATGAACAATACACAACTCTCGATTTATCAAGTAATCTAATGTCTTTAGTTGATAATAAAATAAATGTAATTGGACTTTATGGAAAAGAAGATGGTTTGTATTCCAAAAGCCAAATAGATGAGTTAAAAAATATTATTGGAGATGAGAACTTATACTATCTGGAAAATTGTTCACATAGTGTATTTATTGATAGACAAAAGAAATTCCTAGAAGTAATCTCTAAATATTTAAATTAAAATATTGATTTAATTAGAAGCTATTTCCCAGCTACCAATTTCTTCCCAAACATCATTATTATCTAATCCAATTGTATTATTTTGATTAGTTAAATTTGCAGCAATTAGAGAAACTTTATCAGACAAGTTATCATGATATAATAGCTCTTCATTGTTTATATCAATGAAATTTGTGTAAGTTTTACACGAAACAAAATCTGCATGATCCAAAACATCTATCATAAATCTGGTCGATGTTTTAACTCCTAAGCATATATAATTTTTAAGAGCATTTATCATTTTTAATCGAGCTTCATCTCTTGTTGGTGCATAGGTAATCAATTTAGCCATAATTGGGTCATAAAATGATGTAACTTCATCACCTTCCTTTATGCCAGAATCAACTCTAATCCCCTCTCCAATAGGTTCTTTTAAAATATGGACTTTACCACCAGTTGGCATAAAATCATTTTCGGCATCTTCAGCATAAATTCTACATTCAATAGCATGACCAGTTTGCTTAATTTCATCTTGAGCAACCCCTAATTTCTCACCATTAGCAATCTTAACTTGAAGCTCAACCAAATCAACTCCAGTTACCATTTCGGTTATAGGGTGTTCCACCTGAATCCTAGTATTTACTTCCAAAAAGTAGAAATTACCTGATTTATCTAACAAAAATTCGACTGTTGCGACCGAATCATAATCAACAGCTTCTACTGCTTTAATAGCAGCATCTCCCATTTTTTTTCTAATATCATCGCTAACAGCTGTAGATGGACTTTCTTCAATTATTTTTTGATGTCTTCTTTGTATGGAACATTCTCGTTCAAAAATGTGAACTGCATTCCCGTGCTGATCTCTAGCTACTTGAATTTCGATATGTCGAGGAGATTCAATATATTTTTCAAGAAATACTTCGTCAGATCCAAAAGCATTTTGTGACTCTCTAACAGCAGATTTGAATGATTCTACTAGTTTGTCAGCAGAATGGACAACTCTCATACCCTTTCCACCACCCCCAGCAGACGCCTTTATCAAAACAGGATACAACATTTTATCTGCTTCGGTCTTAAAGGCTTCAATATCTAAGGATGCACTTTTCATACCTGGAATTACTGGAACACCTGCATTCATCATAGTTATTCTGGATTCAACTTTTGAACCTAATACTCTCATTGGTTCGGGTTTGGGCCCAATAAAAATTAGCCCAGCTTCCCTTACTTTCTGATTGAATGAATAATTTTCCGATAAAAATCCATAGCCTGGGTGAATAGCTTCAGCTCCAGAATTAATAGCGGCATCAATTACTTTTTGATGAACCAAGTAGGATTCAGAAGCAGGAGAATTACCTATATATACTGATTCATCTGCTAACTGAACATGAAGCGAATTTTTATCAGCATCAGAAAAAATAGCTACTGATTTTATATTTAACTTCTTGCAGGTTTTAATAATTCTGCAAGCAATTTCACCTCTATTTGCAATTAAAATTTTTTTTAGCATTTTTTCTTTTCCAGATTCTCTTACATAAGCTCTAATTTAATGATTAATTTCCAATAAAAATAACATTGATAAGATTTAAGCTTATGAAGATAAGTTCATCCAAATATTTTTTTTGTAGCTATCCATCAATGAAATAGCAGAATCTTCCTTGCTGGCTTTCAATAAGTCAAGTCCTTTACTTTTTCTCATTATTGGGTTTTGTTCTCGAAGGTTTTTGTCGCTCCAAAGAGGTAATTCGACAACGATATGTGCAAGTGGAAGAACTCAGACTGATGGGCCCAAAACAGCTACTGATTTGGGAAAAACTAAAGCAAACAAAAAAATAGCTAAGGCTATGGTAGAAGATATTTTAATGGGAAAGAACCCGAGTAAAATTATTGATTATATCAGTACTGAGCAATACCATCAACATAATCCTGATATCAAAGATGGATTATCGGGAATCGGAGAAGCGGTAAAATATCTTACATCACAAAATAATATGTTTAAGTACACTAAAATTCAAAAGGTTTTAGGAGAAGGAAATTTTGTACTTGTAGTAAGTGAAGGGGAATGGAATGGAACAACAAATGCTTTTTATGATTTGCTGCGATTTGAAAATGGCAAGGCTGTTGAACATTGGGATGTCATTCAACCAATACCTACTAAAGCCTTAGCAAACGATAATGGAATGTTTGGATTTTAACAACTAATAAAACTATACTCAAAATCCAGAATTATAATATAGTTCTGGATTTTTTTGTTGTTAGATTCAAACAAAATCATATTTAAGGATATTTTCTTTATAAATATTAGTAATCTATATTATTTAATTAAATTACTTTATTTCAATCAACAGGGATTATCTTAGAAAAAAATGGAAGAATTAAATAATGTTTTTAAAATATATTTTTGTTAATTCAAATTAATTAGTTAAACTATAATGTATTTATTAACATTTATAGGAAATATTATTATGCACTATACTAAAACTCTAGATAAGATTAGTGTCTTATCATCAAACAAAGCTTGTAAGTCTTTATTTGGGGGGGCTTAGCTAAACTGTTTAGTCTTTTACTGCTAGTTACTGTTTTATGTAGCTTCAATTTGTCTCTTCACTCACAATCTTGGGAACTTGATTGTCCGACTGAAGACTGTTATGACAATGAGAATATACCTTGGAATTATGTAAATGGTATTGATCCTTCAGAACCTAAATATTATTATAATGGTATATCAACTCAAAGTCCCGGTTGCTGGATTCAGGTAGATTATAGATGGAGAAATAATTCAAATCCCCCATGTGAGGATGTAGGCTGTGAAATTGAAATTTTGAATATATTGATAAGTGGTGATTGTTTCTACTCTTTTACTGACGGAAATGGCATTGTTTGGCCACCGGTTATGGACATATCGGGTTCCACTCATAATACATGGGTTGATGCCATGTTTATTTTACTTAAAAATGACGTCATACCTTGTCTTGATCCTGGTCCTGACAATTGTGTAACAGTTAATTCTTTCAAATCAGCTACTTGCAAAAAAATAGAATTAAATCCAGATGGAACAAGATTAATTACCTATTGTGAACCTAATAATTCTTGCTGCTTGCAAGAAATCACAGTTTGTAAAGATAACAATGGTACTAGTTGGAATATTACTGGTCCTCAACCTGTTGATAATTGTCATCTAAACAATGACCCAGATTGTGAAATGTCATGTGCAGGCTATGGCTCCGAAGGTTGGATACTTCCTAAAAGTACAATTAAAAATGAAACACTAAAATCTGATAGCAAATTATATTTACTTAATAATTCAGTACATTATGAAAATATTGAAGAGAACTCATATTTGATTGTAACAAATATGTTTGGTAATGTGTTGTATGAAGGTAATATATCTGAAACAGGTGAAATAAAAATGCCTGAAAATGAAAATATTATTGTTGCAAAATTATCGAGCAGAAATAATAAATCATTCTACACATTCAAATTAATCGAAAAATGATATCTTATATTTTACTACCCTTTTTAATATTTTCACCAGCCTTTAATTTCTTACTCCAGGAAGGCGAATTAAGATTTGATGGCTTTGCTATAAGCGAAAATAATATAGTTATGGCATATAATGGCCCCGGCGACAATTACTATTTATTTTCCGAGAATGGGGGCAAAGATTTTGTTAAAAATGGTAAAGGTAGAGATTACTTTTGGAATGCACTAATAAGAGATGTTCAATATCGTGATGGAGAATTTATTTTCCATCACGATAATGGCAAAATTATGAGAATGGACGAAAATGGTAAATATATAGACAGTTTGCAACTTAGCACTAATTATTTATCATCGCAAAAACTGGCGTCTAATGATAAATACATTGCGGCATTGTACCAAATAAATGGCTTAGATCCAAAGTATGAAATAAGCTTTAGCAGAGATAACTTTGAAACTGATTCAGTTATATCATTAAATCAAGAATTAGATGATAGTCTTTCAAGAGTCGTTTCTGATATGAAACTACTAGATGACAACATTATATTTATTTATAATGAAGTTGATTATAAAGGATCTGAACCAGGAGATGGTGTTTTTTACGAATCGAATTTAATCAAATTTAATCTTGAGAGTAAAGATTCTGACACTATCTCTATTTATAAAGCAAATACTTTAAATAAATTTTATCATAAGGTTTTTCCCATTAATGAAAATAAATATTTTATAATTGAAAAAAATCTCTTGGAAAGAGGTCCAGATGATAGTCGAAGTCCACATTTATATATGTTACGTCTTTTAGAGAATAACAATTTAACATTTTTAGATACATTAGCAGGTTATAAATATGATGAAAGATATTTTGGTGGTGTAAAGGGTGATTACTTCTATTTAATCAATGATTTGGAATATATTTGGAGGATTAACTTATCTAATAATGAAATAGAGTTTATTGATATAGGTTTTAATGACTTTACTCCTTCTAAAAGACGAGGAATGTGGGCAGAATTACATTATAATGAATATAATCAAAAGTTTCTATACAACTATGCAATTGATATGATGGTAGAAGTTGATATGGATTTACTATTTGATATAAACTCAATACCAAGTGCAGAAATGGAATCAAGTCTATATCCAAACCCAGCAAGAAAAGGAAGTTTTTTAAACCTAGAGTTAAATAATAACGCAAATAGAATAGAGATAATTAATCTTTCAGGAACAGAAGTATTGACAATTGACAAGGTATCAAACAGTTATAAAATTAATACAAATAACTTGAATTCAGGTATATACTTTGCAATAATCCATTTTGGGGAAGATGTTCAACAATTAAACTTTGTAGTCGATTAAGTAAGATAGCGAATTCAAGTCAAAATTCATTTGGTTGATTTAATGAGCAATTAACAAAACTAATATATGTATGAAATCCAGAATTATAACATAGTTCTGGATTTTTTTGTTACACTGGTTTTCGAAATACTAAATTTGAAGTATTTAATATTAATTTCAATATTTCATTTGCCAACTTGAGATTTTCCGATCTTCTACTCTAAATAGGAAATTGGCTTTGTTTGTGTAGCCCTCGCTGCTATATTGACCAGTAACAAATACTTGATTGCCTTCTGAGGTGAATTTTGGATTATCAACTTGGCCTTTTCTGTCAATAATATCGCTCTGCAACCAACTAAAGAAAGCTTCGCCAGATTTCCATTTACCTTCGCCATAAGCCTGTTTAGCTTCATTATGAAATAGTGAACGCATTTTCTCAGCAGAATTTTGAGCCATTGCTTCGATTAGTGATTTTACTATATTCTCGGCGTTAGTATTTGTATTTTTTATCATAATTTCAATAAATTTTAACCAACAAAATCTGAAGTAGATGTTAGAGTTACTTTTGATTTTTCAGTTATTAAATTTCTCCAAATCCAATTAAAATATTCAATAATTGTTTTTGATTCAATACCAAATCTATCTGTTGTTGTGTGTGCATCATTAATGATGGTAATATTAAAATCAGCACTAATTAATGACTTTACAGTACTATCAACACAAAAGTCAGTACCACATCCAGTAACAACAACATCAGTAAAGTTATTGGTTTTTATTACATTATGCAAAGGAGTTTGATAGAGAGGGTCATTTGTAGTTTTACTTAATACCAAGTCCCTTTCGGTTTTATTTAATTCATCTAATATCTCCCACTCTTCTGTATTTGGAATACAAAAGTCTTGATTTGAGCCATCATGTTGGATGAAAATAATTGGTAGTTCATTTCTTCTAAAATAATCTATTAAAATATTAATCCTTTTAATCACACCTTCAGAATCCCATCTTGGGGTTTTCTGAGTGAATGATTCTTTTTGCATATCAATTATCAATAGTACTTTCATTAGATTAAAATTTTACTGAACATACTAATCTCTCATCTTCCATATTGTGGGACATTACAGTAGCAATCGCTGTCATATCAACAATTTCTGTTACCGAAGAACCTTTTTGCAGAACATGAACAGATTTATTAACACCTGATAATACTGGACCGATAACTTTAGCATCACCAAGTTTTTGTAAAAGCTTGTATGAAATATTACCAGATTCTAAGTTAGGAAATATTAATACATTAGCTGGTTCTTTCAAGTCACTAAATTGGTAGTCCTCCTGTAACATCTCTCCAGATAGAGCAGTGTCAGCTTGTATCTCACCATCAACAGTGATATTTGGTAGTCTTTCTTTTATTAGTTTTGTGGCTTCTCTCATTTTTCTTGGAATTTCCCCATCGGCAGAACCAAAGTTTGAATATGAAAGAAGAGCTATTTTTGGTTTAATATCAAAATATTCAGCAAATTCAGCAGCCTGAACAGCTATATCTGATAGGTCATCTTTGCTTGGATTAACAGTAACAGTTGTGTCACTTAAAAAATATACGTTGTTTTTAGAAATAACAATGTAAATACCTGATACTTTTTCGAATCTATCTTGCTTGCCAATAATTTCAAGTGCAGGTCTTACTGTTTCGGGATAGTTTGTAGTTAATCCAGATACCATACTGTCAGCAAAGCCAAGACGGATCATCATACATCCAAAGTAATCATGTGAATGAAGCATTCTTTCCATAGCTTCCTGCTTAGTAACACCTCTTCTTTGTCTTAAGTTATAATACTCTCTTGCAAAGTACTTTGTAAATGCAAAATTTCCTGGATCAATAATATCTATTCCATCAATATCAAATTTATATTCTTTAGCAATTCCTTCTATAATATCCTTTTCCCCTAATAAAACTGGAGCGGCAATACCTTGTTCTTTAGCAATAACTGCTGCAGATATAATTTTTCGATTAGCTCCTTCAGGAAAAACTAATCTTGATGGTTTAGATTTAGCCTTACTATAAATTGTAGACATAAATGAATAAGCTCTACCCATTCTGATATTTAAATCAAATTTATATTTTTCAATATCTTTTAAAGGATTTCTTGCAACACCTGTTTTCATAGCAGCTTCTGCTACAGCAGGTGCTACAGACGTTAATACTCTTGGATCAAATGGCTTTGGAATTATATAATCTTTACCATATTTTAATTCATTAATATCGTATGCAGCTTTAACAGAATCTGGTACGTCTTCTTTAGCTAGGGCTGCTATAGCATAAGCTGCAGCTTTTTTCATTTCTTCATTTATAGCAGTTGCATATACATCAATAGCACCTCTAAAGATAAATGGAAAACCCAATACATTATTAACCTGATTAGGATAATCAGATCTTCCAGTTGCCATTATAATGTCTTTTCTTGCATCAAATGCATCAGGATATGTAATTTCAGGATCGGGATTTGCCAGAGCAAAGATAATTGGGTTATCAGCCATAGACTTGACCATATCTTTGTTAACCAAATTTCCTTTTGATAAACCAAAAAACATATCAGCATCTTTGAATGCATCCTCCAAAGACCTTCTTTCAGTTTCAACCGCAAAAGGCTCTTTAAACTTATTTAAATCTGTTCTACCTTTATGAATAACCCCTTTTGAATCACACATAATTACATTTTCAGGTTTTAACCCTAACGAAATATGAAACTTAGCACATGCAATACCAGAAGCTCCAGCACCATTATAAACAGCTTTTACTTCCGATATATTTTTACCTGCTAGCTCTATCGCATTAAGCATTGCTGCACCAGATATAATGGCTGTTCCATGCTGATCATCATGAAAAACTGGAATATTCATTTCTTTTTTTAATCGTTCTTCAAGTTCAAAACAATCAGGTCCAGAAAAATCCTCTAAATTAATTCCTCCAAAGGTTGGTTCCATCATCTTTATAGCTTTTACAAGATCGTCAATATTGGTGGAATCTAATTCGATGTCAAAAACATCTATATCTGCAAACTTCTTAAAGAGAACTCCCTTACCTTCCATCACTGGTTTGCTTGCCGCTGCTCCCAAATTACCCAAGCCTAGAACAGCTGTTCCATTGGATATTACAGCAACTAGATTTCCCTTGGCTGTGTATTCATAAACCATTTCGGGGTTTTTATAAATTTCTAGACAAGGCTCTGCTACGCCCGGAGAGTAAGCAAGTGATAAGTCTCTTTGAGTTGAAACTGGTTTAGTTGTAATTACCTCAATCTTACCCTTTGGCGATGAGGAGTGATATTCTAACGCATTTCTATTCATATTTTAATTATCCGATTTTTATGTCGCAATTTATGAAATAACTATTACTAATCTTTTTTATTGGGAGAAATCGTTTTTTCGGGAAAATCTTTAAGTAAATCTTTTTTTATTTTAAACTCTCTTGTAAATGCAGATAATCTCATACAAATTAAATCTTGAATATTTCTGATTGAATTTATTGGAGAAGTAAAGTTATTAATCATAATACAAAAGGCTAATAGCTCTCCATCTTCAGTTTTTACAAAGCCAGCAATATTTGAAATGTTATTCATTGAACCAGTCTTAGCTCTCAAATTATTCTCTGCTAATGAGTTTTTCATTCGACTTTCTAAAGTCCCCACACCTGGTTTAGGTAAAGTAGAATAGAAGCTTTCATAATTTGTATTTTTGTTAATATAGGTCAAGAGCTTAGTTACCGATGTCGGAGATAGCAAGTTCATTCTGCTAAGACCTGAACCATCAGCCAATGAAATCAGTTTTGAATTAATTCCGATATCATCAGATAATTTCCTAATCTGTCCCATTCCATTTTCAAAACTTCCTATTCCTGTTTTTTCTTTAGCAATTGTCTTTACTAATGTTTCGGCTAAAAGGTTATCGCTTTTTTGATTAATAATTTTAATAATATCAATTAAATTTATTGATTTATTATCCATCAGAAGAACACATTCATTATAATCAATTGCAGGGTCATCAATTTGTTTTAAAATTATACCACCACCAAATTCTATTTCTGATTCTAATATAACTTCTTTCAAACCATTTAAATAGTAAAGCTCTGGATTGGAAATGCTAAATTCTTTTTTAATCTCATAATTATTTGGATTAACGCTTATGTATCCAGAAAACCTATAATTATTCCCATAGTTTGCTCTTTCAATTTCAATAGAAGACATAGAATTACCTTTTATGGTAGAAATGTCATTTTCAATATCAATAAAGCTTGATTCAGGGTAAATTTCTATTAGTGCTTTTTCATCAATTTCATTGTTACTAATTATAGTAGCCTTACTAGTGTTATTGTGATAATTAAAAACAGATATTGGAGCTGAAAAATCATAAATCAAATCATTAAGCTGCCAACCATCAGGGAAATGTTGATTATCGAAGTATGAGACATCACCAATTATGTTTCCTGTAATTTTTCTTATACCAATTGAATCTAATGAGTTGATTAAACTATTAAATAATGAATATGAATCACTAGTAATATGATTACTTAAGGTTGGATCACCATTTGAAAATACTATTAAATCTCCATCCAAGATTCCATTATCACTTAAATAGCCTCTGTAATAAAATTCAGTTGAATATTTGTATTCACTACCTAGGTAAAATAGAGATGAGAATGTGGTAAACAATTTGTTTAATGAAGCTGGAACGTAATTTTTGTTTGAATTTTTGCGATACAAATACTCACGTTTTGTTATTGAATAGACTGATATACCTACATTAGCATTTAAAAGTGAAGGGTCTAGTAACATATCATCAATATCACTTTCTAAATACTTTTCTTGCCCTGGTAAAACATAATAAAGAGTATCATTGGCAAATTGAGTATACGTTAATGAGCTTTGAGATAATGCAATACTCAAGCTGGTTACAATTAAAAATAATAAAGTATACTGTTTCATGTGATTAAATAAATATTTTTTTGTTAATTTAGCAAAAGAAAAATTAAAAAAGGACATAACGATGACAAAATTACTAACTTTATCAATACTAATATTACTTGGAATTTCTTGCTCAGAATCTGATATAGATAAAGAAGCTCAACAAATTACTAAACTTGAATTAGAAAATACCGCTGGTTATGAGTGGTTTATATCTGAATATCAAAATTATGAACCAGATAATATCCTTATCAATTCGATTAATAACAACTTAGATACTGATGAAAAACTCTTACTTTTTATAAAGCCCTCATGCCAATGTAGAGGAACTCAAAAAGATTTCCCCCAACTTATGAAATCAATCGATTTAGCTACAATTCCACAAAACAAATTAGAAATTTATTCTATGAAAGAAGATTACACTCATCCATATCTTAATGAAATTCAATTTAGTGAGCTACCACAAGCTTATTTAGTTAAATCAGGAAAAATTAGATATTCTATTTTTGACTCTTTGAATAACTATAGAACTGATGACGAAAATCTTGAGAATAAGGATAAAGTTGAGTTTTATCTTTCACAAGCAATGAACAAATAATGAATTACTGGCTAATTAAATCGGACCCTGAAACTTATGGTTGGGATGAGATGAAAGAAGACCAAGAAACTTTTTGGGATGGAGTCAGAAATTATCAAGCTCGCAATTTTATGAAACTCATGGAAATTGGTGATATATGCTTATTCTATTTGAGTAATAAAGAAAAAGCCATTTGTGGCGAAGTTGTTATTTCAAAATCATTTTATCAGGATCCAACCACTGATGATGATAAATGGGTAGCAGTTGATGTTAAATTTAAAAGAACTTATCAAAAGTTAATTTATTTAAAAGATATAAAAGAAACTGAAGGTCTTGAGCAAATGCATTTAGTCAAAAATTCAAGACTTTCTGTATCTCCTGTTACACCTTCTGAATATAAAATTATATCCAATTTAGAAGCTAGCTAATCACATTTGTTTTTATGGTTTATGGGATTTGTATTTTTCTCACAAAAAATACACTGATCTAATTTTTAGTAATTATCTATTCACCAATAATTTTCACTAGTACCCTTTTAGATCTTTTTCCATCAAACTCACCATAAAATATTTGCTCCCAAGGACCAAAATCTAGTTTTCCATTTGTAATTGCAATTGTTTGACTCCGTCCCATAATCTGTCTTTTCAGGTGTGCATCTGCATTGTCTTCTCCAGTATCATTATGTCTGTATTGATTATATGGTTTTTCTGGAGCTAAATGTTCAAGCCACCTTTCGTAGTCTTTGTGTAAGCCCATTTCATCATCATTTATAAAAACCGATGCGGTAATATGCATAGCGTTTACTAAGACCATTCCTTCTTTTATATCAGATTCTACAATTGCAGATTCTATTTCGGGGCTTATATTAATAAACGATCTTCTTTTTGTGGTATTGAACCATAATTCTTTTCTAAAAGTCTTCATAATTAGTAATTTTTAAGAGAATAATTTGTTAACTTAGCTTAAATTAATAAAATTGTTGAATGGAAATAATTTCTCTCGGATTTTTGTCGATAACTTTTTTAGACATTGTTGATATTGGAATAGTCACATTCCTGTTCTATTGGCTATACAAAGCTCTAAAAGATACAATCGCAGTTCAGATACTTTTTGGTTTAGTAGCCTTATTAGCGTTATCATTTGCAACCGAAGCTACTAATTTAAAATCAGTAAATTGGATATTAGACACACTATCTGAAGTGTGGCTGCTATCCTTTGTAATACTTTTCCAACCAGAATTAAGAAAGTTACTTTTGCTGATAACGAGATCTTCACTATTTCAGATTTTTATAAAACAGCAAATCAGCCAAACATTCGATGAAATAATTGTTGCTACAAAAGAAATGTCTGAAAAACATGTTGGTGCTCTTATTGTTTTTCCTAGATCTCAAAATGTACAAATGACTGTTGATACAGGGATTCCACTTAAAGCTGATGTAACTAGTGAACTTTTATTATCAATATTTTCAACAAGATCTCCCCTGCATGATGGTGCAATTGTAATAGAAAATAGTACTATAGAGGCAGCTAGATGTATTCTTCCTCTTTCAAATGTTAAAAAACTTGGAACTAAAAATTTAGGAACACGTCATAGAGCGGGTCTAGGTTTAACCGAACAAATTGATGCAGTTGTTCTTATTATAAGTGAAGAAACAGGCTGGATTTCTATTGCTGATAGCGGTGATTTGCTACTTAATATTGATAAAAATGATATTGACACACTGCTTAAAGAGAAATTGATGACAAAATAATTATGAAAATTCAATCTACATTAAAATTAAAAAATATCCTGATTGAAAAATTGAAAAAAAAGGGAATCAATAATTCTGATATTCTTGATGCAATCCTTAATCTTGACAGAGAGAATTTTATTCCTAAAGCATTTTCTAATGTTGCATACGAAGATAATGCCCTTCCAATCGCAGAGAATCAAACAATTTCACAACCTTATACAGTAGCTTTTATGACTTCACTTTTAGATGTGAAGCCTGAGCAGAAAATATTAGAAATTGGTACTGGAAGTGGCTATCAAGCTGCAATTCTTGAAAAATTAGGTGCTGAGGTATATACAATTGAACGAATCAAAAAATTGCATGAATCTTCAAATATTATCTTTAAAAAATTAAATATTAATATTAATTCAAAGTTAGATGATGGAACAAAAGGATGGATTCAAAAAGCACCATTCGATTCAATTATCATTACAGCCGCAACTCCAAAAATCGATGATATTTTGTTAAATCAATTAAATAATGAAGGAAAATTACTTGCACCAATTGGTGATAAGCAATCTCAAACAATGACATTATTCACATTAATTAATGGTAAAATAATCAAGAAAGAATTCGGTAATTTTAAATTTGTGCCATTAATTGGAAAAAACGGATTTGATGGTTAATCTAATAGTAATTACAGGGCCAACAGCTAGTGGTAAATCTGATTTAGCTCTTCAGATTTCTAAGGAATTCCCTATCGAAATTATTTCGGCTGATTCAAGACAAGTATTTGAATATCTTGACATTGGAACTGCTAAACCCAACCAAGATGAACAAAAAATTGTTCCACATCATTTTTTAGATAAAGTTAAACCAGATGAATACTATTCTGCGGGATTATTTGGCGAGCAAGCATATAGTCTCGTAAGCAAAATTATTAATAGAAATAGAATCCCAGTAGTAGTTGGCGGTTCAGGGCTATATATCAAAGCCTTAGTAGAAGGGCTTTTTGACGAAGAAACGTCTGACGAACTTTTTAATATTAAAGAACAGTTACAAAAACTAATACACCAGCCCGATTCAAAACAAGAACTTTTAAATGAGCTTCAAGAAGTTGACCCAATAAGTTTTGAAAAATATTCAGACCAAAATAATAGAAGAATAATAAGAGCTGTTGCTTATTACAGAGTTAATAAAATACCAATTTCACAGGCTCAAATCGAAGCACAGCAAAAAAGAAATATTAATCCAATTTACTTTTCAATAAATCACGATAGAGAAATTCTATATAAGCGTATAAACAATCGCACCAATCAAATGTGGGAAAATGGTTTCCAATCTGAAGTAGAAAAAATACTTCAAATGGGATATTCTCCAAAACTAAACTCCTTAGATTCAGTTGGTTACAAAGAGTGCATCAATTATCTAAATGGTGATATTTCTAAAGAAGTTGCAATTTCTGAAATGCAAAAATTCACTAGAAGATTTGCTAAAAGGCAACTCACATGGATTAGAAATCAAACACCAAATATTGAATGGATTGAACCAAACAATCTTGATT
>JAONBD010000022.1 GCA_028376765.1 Candidatus Kapaibacterium sp. | reverse complement strand
TAATTATTAAGTTGAAAATGTTAATTTAGAATAAATATTATCTCATACAATTTATAAGCAAAATGGAAAATAAATATAATATCTCACAAGGTTTCTTAGGGTACTCACTTATTCAAACAGGTCTAAATGATATTGTTAAAAATGAAGTAATAAAGAAGGTTGAAAGGATTAAAGATATTAATGAAAAAGTTGAAAACAATGAAATAATTCAATATTCCTTCGAAGGAGTATTTTATAATAAAAATAGAAATGAAGAACTCCATTTTAACCCAACTCAACTGCCAATATTAATAATATCAAGAGAATCCATAGAGAAAATTGATTATTCAGTATATTTAAATGAGTTTAATTCAGTTGAAGAAGTTGTAGAACTGATTAAAGGTTATCAAGATATTAGTGGCACAAATATTCTTAAACTTATTAATTGCTGGAAAGAATACATAATTATTCATGGTGTGAACTGTATTAGAAATCCTGAAATAAAATTATTATTAGAAAATCATATTGAAATTACATATTCAAAATTATTAAACTCAAATATAAATCAATCAGAATCAAACCCAATTAACGAAAAGCCAATCAAATTTAGAGAATTAACTCTTAAAGAATTGGATGAGAATATTACAAATCCAGATGATTTTGAATTCGGTACATATGATGGTAAATATTATTGGCGTGGACCTGTTAAATACATTGGGGTATTTGTTAATAATCTGATGGAGGAGTTGATTAAATTGCCACAGGTCTATTATAAAATACATGTTATTAATTCAATTATTGATTCAGATATAGTTAAAATTTGTATTAAAAGCGATTCTAAAAGCTTGAACAATGAAAGTATCGATAGATACTCAAGAGACTATGCAAAGAATAAAAGAGATAAACAAGTTAAATATGATTATCCTTATGTGAAGGAAGCAACAGATTATTATAAGCACTTTAAATACATATTAAATACACATTTGGGTCATTTGAGATTTGTAAAAAATTTAGCGGAAGAAAAGCGGAAGCATTAAGCATAAACGCAAGGATTTATCAAAATTCAATCATTTCGTAAGTTGTGAACAGATGAAGACATCAACTCATAACAAGAGTTTTTAATAAGAAACTATAATAAAGAAATGATTACGAAAACTATAAAAATATTTCATCATAATCGATTACTTCCAAAATTAGAAGCATATAGAAGAGTTATACAATCCTATCGGAACTACTCAACAGTTATCAGATTAAATACAAATAAAACTAATCTGATAATAAAAATAAAATTAAGTACAAGCCTATTATTTAGAAAACCAAGATACCTAGAAATGTATGTAAAACTGAACTAGGTCTAATATCAACCATTAATAAGAAATACATTAAATGTTTGTTGCAAGCCAATCAAGCATAGGGATTCTTATTGCCAATTCCTCACATTGAATTTAATTAATTTATTAACCAATTATAGTAAACAATGAAATATCTACTATTAAATCCTGAGCATGAGTTCAGGTCTCGATGTCCCTACTGGGATAAGAGCGACCATAGGGTCAATATACAGATGAAGTATGTGGTTAGTTATGAGAAATACTACTGCATAGAAGTTCCTAAGTCTGTAGAGTCATTTCTATCAATTAATAATCTTATTGATGAAATGCGAGAATATCTGAATGATAAGTTCAAGCAAAGCTTAGTTGATTATCATTTCAGACCAATTTTAGAAGTGATATATAGTACAGAGCGTGGAACTCACTATGTATTGAATATACAACACCTGAGTCATTCTGACCACTTAGATACATTGATAATCAAGAATTTGAGTGATTACAGATACAGGATTGATAAGAGTCCTGAAAAGTCTAAATCGAATATACTGAGATGTTACTTACATCTCAACTAAGTAATATGATGCTATAATAATATAGCAGTCAGAAAGAGAAATAAATATTTTTACAAACAAATATACAGGAGTATATTATGCTAGGAATTAGCAATAAAATTAGTTCTTTATTTAACTCTGAGCCAAAAAATTTAGCTGAAAATGCTAAACTTGAAGACGAAATTCAAAGGATAGCTCAGTTATTAGAAATTGAAACTAACAAAAGTATAGTTTTACAAAAGCAATACGATGAACTTAGTGCAAAACATAACATGTCGTTGGATGGATTGCAAAATCTAGGTTACAAAATTGAACTTAGAGATGCGAGAATTATAGAGTTAGAGAACTCTAATGATTCTATGTCTGAAATTACTGAAAAGCTTAAAGCTTGTAATGAAGAAATCACTATTGAGTTACAGAATAAAGAATCTGAATTAGATGCACTGTTCCAATTGCACGAAAATCAAAAGACCAATATAAGTGCTTTAGCTGATATAAATGCTAACTTGGAAGACGCAAATTCAAACTTAGTAAATGTGTTAGAAACTAAAGATGTGACAATAAAAAAGCTTGAAGATAGTAATAAACAAACTGCCTCTGAGCTGAAAGTGAAAGAAGCTGAATTAGAGAGTGTGACTCAACTACATGAAAATCAGAAGGTGAATATTTCGGCACTAGTTGAAGAAAATAATTCGTTACAAGCTTTATTGACAGTGAAAAATGAGGAATGTCAGGATTCTTACAATATGATTGAATCATTAGAATATGATGTTGACTTTTTACAATCTAGGAATCATTCACTTGAGTTGGCAAATGAAGATTTAGAATCTAGTAATTCTGAGATGAATTTAAAAATAGATAAACTGTGGGATGAGCTACAACAATACAAATCACTGTCGATTGATAGAGGGAATAAGCTACGTAAAGCTGTTAGTCAGATTTCAAACCTGACAAAACGAAACGAAAGCTTAAATAAAAGCCTTAAAGGTCAACGTTCAAAACATTCTTGCCACAAAAGAAGAGTTACTAAATTTTTCAAATCGTTTGCAAATGGATTTAATAACAACCTCGATATACTGGAATTGATTAGAACTGGTGGTAGCTCAATTTATCAATGGTATAGAAGGAATAACAATAATCATTTAGATATATTAAACTTTATTCCTAATGGTTCAACTGCAAATGATATACATGTAATAGCTACAGCTTTATATCCTATGATGACAGACTTGGAAGTTAAAAACTTCAGAAGAGATGTAACGAGAACTGTAAAGTTATTGATATTATGTAAAAGAACTGGTCGTTATTTCCATAGTAATCGTTTGAAGAGATATTTTAGATAAATAATTCTAATATTATTGAAAATGATAGCACCTCTTATAATTTAAGTAGAGGTGCTTTTTTTATTCATGCATGATTAAATTCTACATATAAGTTCCAACTTATCAGCATCATAAGTGTAATCTAAAATCTTATTACTTATTATCAGCTCAATAGTTTCTTCTATTATTGTTATCGGTACAGTAAACCATTCTCTAGGTGTATGACGTTTGCCTTTCTTATCATATACATCTAATTCAATACAAACTTCTCCAAAGAAATTATGTAACAATTGTTCAAATTTCTGTGGGTTCATATTATAACATTTCCATTCGCCTATAACTGAAACAGAAGACATCAAATAGGTAGGCTCATTTTCAGCATTATTTATCCGTGACTCTACAGGGTATTTAGAATAGCCAATTTTAAATAGGTTTGGTATCGATTTAATTTGTTCATCATTGCTGTTCGATTTCAAAACATAGATATAACCTGATTCAGTATCTTCATCTGTTATTTCACTAGTGTTTTCTATAAAGTCTTCAACAACATCATCTGAATTCATTGTAACTACTTTACCATTTTTATAGAGGTTTTTCTCTACTGACCTTTTAAGTAGGTTTGATTCAGTTCCATTCTCAAAAATACATCTAGTTCTACCATCTTCACGTACTCTTGTGCCATCAGGTTTATAATGTTCTTTCTTAGTAATATCGATACTTTCAAGAAGAAACAATACACCATTATGGATGTAATACTCTCCAGCTCTAATGTTTCCTTCTTTAAATTCAATTAATCTTCTCTTACCTGTAGCTAAGTCCTTTTGAACTTGCTTTAATCTATCTTCATATTTGTCAAAATCTTTACATGGTTTTCTTTTAGCTACAAAGTCAGCACTAGCTCTTGTATCTTCTTTTGGCGTATGTTTAAAATCAAACAACCCTTCAGAGTCATCACCTAATAATCCAAATGAGTCATCATCAAATATATCATCTATAGAATTAATTTCTTTCTTCTGGTAATCTAACAGCTTAAACTTATCGTAAGGTTCTAGCTCGTTCATCTTTTCAGGATTATCTCTTAAACTCTTTAGTCTCTGATAAAGTTGGTATTCTGAAATGTTAGACATATTTGGTTCTGGCTCTTTGTCATTAGCCTCATAGAATGTATTAATTTCTTCAAATGACGAAATCAGCCTCTCATCAGAATTACGTGCTGTTGAAGATTTCAATTTGACATCCAATATGTTCAAAGGGTCATTATCAAATATATCATTTAGTATTTGTTCTTTATCAAGCATCCTGAGCCATCTTCTTACGTTTTTCTTCTTTTAAATAAATTATACATTCTGCCATTCTTCTTTCAAGTGGGATATTCGAATTTATGCTAGGTTCTTTACCATGAGTTCTCTTAAACTCAATAATCTTCTCCCAAAGTATCTTAGCCTCTTCAAAATCCATTTTAATTCTAGTTGCTTCAATAGTATCCTGAATTACTCGCAATACTTTAGTTGTTACAGATTTTGATAACACTTCAAACGCTTTCTGAAATGGGTTTACTTGGTCTATGAGGTCAATATGTAAATCATCAAGGTTTACAAATGTATCTGCCATTCTAATGAATCTCTTATCACCTGATTCTTTAATCTGACCATTCTTTACTACAGAATCAGTTACTACCATTTGGCGTACTTCTTCAACTTCATCTTCGTTAAGCTCTGGAAACTTAGTCCTGATTACTTTTGGTATCAACACCTTATTCATTACTTCTGCATCTACATTTCCCGGCATTGCTTTTAACATTGCTGGGTCTTGCAGTAATGAAGCTTTCAAATCATTAAGGTCTGATTCAAGAATATCTTTTACTCTTTGTGAGCTTGGTTCTTTCAATCCTCGTACTTTGATTTCACCAGCCTGTGCTTTATCTTCGTCTGATAGCTTAGTTTTAAATTTCCAATTTGGTGCTAATACTTGTTCCATTAATAATGATGCAGTAATAGCTTTTAACATATTATTAACTGATAGCTTAACTGTATCATCTGCCGCATCTGGTTGTGCGATTAGATTAGTAAACTGAGCATGAGTTTTATTAGAACTATCACGTGTTGCACGTCCAATAATCTGTATGATTTCAGTCAGTGAACCTCTGTAGCCTACTGTTAGAGCATGTTCGCAGAATGACCAGTCAAAACCTTCTTTTGCCATACCTAACGCAATGATAATATCCATATCATCTACAGAATCAATATCACGTAAGTAATTAACAATCTTATCTCTTTCTTTAGGAGAATCTTCAACAAGGTCAGCAATTTTTAATATTTTGCCATCAGTATGCCTTTTTACAAATATTACTCCAGTATCTGAATCCTGTCTTTCAACTGTACCAATTGAATCAATTATAAAATCTACTTCATTGTGTTTATCTTTAGTTGACTCACCAGAATTTACACTTGGGATGTGAATGATAGTTTTCTTATCAGTATCTAAAATCTCAAGTATAGCCGATGTGTATTTACCTGTATAGAAATGGTAACCTATACCAAGAGTTTTTAAATATGTATACCCATTTAACTGTTCATAGTAGTTATAAGTTACTTTCGTGAATTTTGCTTCAACTTCAGGAGTTAAAACAGGTACGCTATCACCTCTGAAATATGAACCAGTCATTGCTATAATATGAGCCGATGACTTATTCATTATATTCCTTAATAAGTCACCAAGTTTATTATTCACATCTGCTGAAACATGGTGGAATTCATCTATTGCTATAGCTACTCTATTGAATGAGGATTCTTCCAGTTCTTCACATGCAAATCTTAATGTAGCATGTGTACATATTAGTATCTGCTCATCATTCTCTATAAAGTTTTTAAAAGCCTGAACTTTACTTTTGCTACCATCACTTCCGGGTGTACATAGGTTATAATTATCATTAGGCAACCAGTCAGAATAGAATCCATAAGATTTTAAATCAGTCTTACCAAATGACCCACCAATAGAACGCTCAGGGACAGCCACTACGACCTTTTTAAGTCCTTGGTTGATTAACTTATCCAATGCAATAAACATCAACGCTCTGGACTTTCCTGATGCTGGAGGAGCTTTAAGTAATAGGTATTGAGCATCTCTTGCTTCGTATGCACGCTCTTGCATTTCACGCATACCATATTCATTTGTACTGGTACTTTGCCCAGTTTGGTTATAGTTTACATCTACTAGATTTGGCATTACTTCTTTTTCCTCCTAGTTTTCTTCTCAGTTTTAAATAATGAGTCCTGCTCTTTTTCTTCTGCTATCATTTTCTCATATAGCTTAAATAAATGTTCTAATCTTTCTTCATCAGAATCAAACGGCTTACTTCTATAGCACCTTTCTATGGCTAAATCATTTAATCTATGAGCTTCTCGTAGTCCTTCTGGCATTTTATCTGGGTCATATAATTTAGCTAATGTCTTTTCAGGGTGTTTCTCACGTTCTTCTAATATCCTGAACACACATTGAGTGATTTCGTCTTTTCTTTGTTTGGATATTTTTGGAAATGGGAAACTGTACCAACAGATGCCTGCTGAATAACGAAAATCGTTTTTAAGCTTACCAGCAAAACTCTTTACCCATTTAATGTGAATTTTTGAATTTAATATTCCAAATATATAAGGTTCTGCATCTAATATTACTTGTGCCGCATCAGTGGCAATATTTTCTTTATCCAAAAACTTTGTTGGAATGTACTCTCTCCTTATTGTTGAAACTCTTGGAATGATTATTTGACTTTCTTGAGTAGTATTTAACATACAGAATTGATGAGGTCTATCAGCACATGACCGAGCATTAGTAGCACCTTTTAATCTTGCAATCCTAACTTTTTCAATTCTTTCTTTAATTTCTATAATACCATTTGCTAAATCTAAATCTTCATCTTTAATCCATAAACAATATCTTTCAATATCACTGATTAATTCTTTAGATCCATAAATCCTTTTAATTAGTCTTTGAGCAAGTGGGTTTTCTAATAATAAACTATCTTTCTCATCTCTAGTTAGTTGAAGATGTCCGTCATCCAGAACAATATTTCCTTGAATCATTTTAGGAAAGACGCTTAATGGTTTTGTTCTCTTTTCAATAAAAATATTTGGAGATGGTAATAAATAAGCGTTAATATTTTCTACTACTTGTACCATTTCACCAATGTATAACTTTTTACTTGATACTGATTTGTTTTTCAAACCTATTATTGAACATATTACTGCGGCTTTGTTCTTTGCGTTATTCGACCAAACAAAATCTTTTACAGCAAAATCAATTTCAATGTTTAATTGAAAAATTGGTTGCCACAAATCTTTTACCTGTGTTCCTTGACATATAGAATTAGTGCTTACAAATGCTACTTTAATATTTTCCTTTAAATAAATTGATGCTTTATAAAACCAGCAACCTATGTAATCAATGTTGTTGAATTTTGCTAATTGCATGAAAACTAGTGCTGTATCATTCTTTTGAGATTCATTTTGAAGTTTTCCTCCAAGATAAGGAGGATTCCCAAGGATATAAATCTCATCATCTTCCGACTTAGGACAAACTTCTTCCCAATCTAATCTGCAAGCATTCCCATGAACAATGTTACCAGCTTCTTTAAGAGGTAACGTAGGGTTAGTTTTGCCAAATGCTTGGAAGAATTCTACATTCATTTGATGCTCGGCGAGCCAAAGTGAAAGCTTTGCTATTTCATGTGCAAAGTCATCTAACTCAATACCATAAAAGTTTGATAGTGATATTCCTGAAAATGGCATTAATGCACTTTCTTTAAATATCTTCATTTCTAATTTACGTAACTCTTTATAAGCTATAATCAAGAAGTTACCACTGCCACAGGCAGGGTCAAAAATTTTAATCCTTTTAATTCTATTTAACAGTTCATTAAGCTTATTCTTTTTGCTTTTACCCTTCTCGAACTCTTCATATAAATCATTTAAGAAAAATGGTTCTATTACCTTCATAATATTAGGAACAGAGGTGTAGTGCATTCCAAGCCCACCACGATGCTCAGGTGTGATTACAGCCTGAATCATTGAGCCAAATATATCTGGGTTGATTGCTGACCAGTCTAACTCACCACTATCAATAATAGCCTGTCGTGAACGGCGAGTAAATATAGGAGCTTTATATTCTTTCTCAAATAATCCACCATTTACATAAGGGAAATCTGATAGATATTTCGGTAAATCAACTCTATCATTATCTGATGTATTTAGTACATCGAATAATTTATTTAATAAATCTGATAAGTCACTTCCATCTGTTGAGGTGTGAGAACTTATAGCATTAGTAAACTGATTAGCTTTAAATATATTCGTATCTTCGGCGAAGTAGCAGAATAGCAACCTTGATAAGAATACATTTAATCCATGAATAAACTCAGGCTCTTCACTAGGGTTATCTTTCTTAATTTCATCGAATAGTTTAGCCATCTTTTCAGCGGCTTTAACATCTGCTGGGTTTTCATTTTGGTGTTGAGCTTTCTCCATTCCAGCCCAAGGTAAGAAGAAATCGAAATGCTTAGGCAGTTCAATAAAATCTATATCTAATTTGTCATCTGTTTTATTATCTATAGCTAATAATGCTTTATAATCTGTGACAATGGTAAATCTTTGTTCATGTGTTAGAGTTGGTTGTAATTCGGATATTACTTGATGTAAATCTTCTCCATTAATCTCTTTGAAGAATAATTTCTTCTTCCATGAAATCTCACCTTCATTCTTAGATAAATTCAGATTACCTTTCTGCAATCTAGTAATAGATGCTTTAGGCAATCCATACGCTCTTAGCATTTCATAAATGAAATCTTTATTAGGTTTTGATGCTACGAGCTTTTTTAGTTTAGTTTCAATCTGAGCTAAATTCATTCAGTTCTCTAATGTGCTGATTATAACCGATTTGTGTATCGATGACTCCTGTCAACTCCCTTTCATCAAAAAGGAATGATTAAGCTCATAATTTAATTAAATTAATCTTAAATTCAGAATAAAATAGTGTAATGGGGTATAAAAATAATCAACAAATGCTATAAGTTATTACTCTTAAATTTTATTCTCATATAAATGGACCAGATTGAATTATCTTTTGACATCTGGCAATCTTTAGGCATAAGTAATATAAATTGAATGTGGGGCTTCTATCGAAGTTATTAAATATGTTGTTCAAGTTGCTAGACAAATAGAGATGTTTTATACATCTAAAACATATATTAACTAATGAAATTGGTGTAATCCAAACAGCTATTCAACTTTATGAATCATCACTTCCTATGGCATTTAAGTATTACATCTAATTCTTCCATAAGTGGACCATATGGAATATTGTTTGATTATTTGATGTTCGTGTAGTATATGTGATAAAGATTAAATGTAGAGCATCTATGAAACTTATTGGATTTGTGATTGTCTAGTAAGTCTTAAATCTAATTCATTATTGACCATGTATCTCGTTTCCACATTCTAATTATCTTAAAGATTTGGCATTGTGCCTTGGGGATATTGGAAAGCTCTCTCTCCATTCTGGCATTTTAAAGGTGTAAGTGTGTGAAAGGTGTTAAATCTATAAAAGCTCTCTCTCCAGTGTGGTATTTTAGATATAATTGATGTAGAATATGTAAATCACTCTCTCCATTCTAAAATCTATATAATCTCTCTCCATTTTGGTAGGTAATGTAATCTATAAAATTAAAAATCTTAAACCCTTACATTTCTGGCATATGTGACATAAGCTTATACGTAAGGTTTTCGGGAATCTGACACCATTCTTCTAAATAGTTTTCCACATTTCAGACTGGCATGGCTGTAAGCCTAGTATTTACTGGGTGATAGGGAGGAGAAATATTTTTAATAATTTTTATCATTTTTGTGCTTTTTATCCTTGTCCAACTTTTTGGAGTTATCATTTGGGCTAATATCTTTAGCTTCGTAATTATCAATTCTGTATCGATTTACTTCGTCCATATTTTCAATATCTAGTTCCAATAGTTCGCCAGCTGTAAGTTTTAATATCATACTTCTAACTCCGATTCTATTTTTAGAATTTCCTTGTTAATTGCAATTTCCATTTCATCTGAAAATCCTAGATGGGGAATCAGAATTTGCCTTTGGTCATTCTTAACATCGAAGGCATAGTTTCCTATATCATTTCTCTTAGAAGTTCTTAGTACTTCTTCTGCGACTAATAACAATCTTTTAGCTAAAAAGTTACAATCTAAATCTTCACTAGCAGTAACTAATATGAATTTATCAAAATCTATGCTCTTCATATCGATAGTCCAGTTATCAATGGTTGGTAAAAACTAATGTGATTATTCTTTATTGAATAACTCGGTAGATAGTAATTATGTTTAATTCCTTCGCTAGATACCATCACTTCATAATACTGGGTTGTAAGTATAAGATATGGAAATCTACCATCAGCTTCATAAATCAATTCTAAGCATCTTTGGATGGCTTCATCTTCACATAAGTCATCTTCAAAGTTAAAACTCTTTACAGCCCATCTCTGATTGAAATATGCCCGCCTATAGTTTATAGCTGAGCTTCTAACCTGTGCATAATATTCAGCTTTATCATATTCAATAGCACAATCAATATCATTCAATTCTAACCCAATGAAATAAATTAACTCAACAGGGATTGGAGTAGATAATGATTTATATTCTTGTAATCTTCTTGCAAACTTGGAATAATTTGTTCTCCCTAGTTGAGTCATCAATTCTCTAGCATCATACTCTTCAATCTTACCAGCTATTAAAGATTTAGTATTGGGATATAATTCATATCTGCTAGCAGGGATATTAAGACCAGTTATTGGTTTATACATCTAAGAACCTTTGATTTTTATAACATCGTTATCGTATCTGCTCACGCATACCACCGTGGCAGGAGATTATATCTGCTCGGTTGGTAAAAGGTAAATGAAATACCTTAATCTTGATACTGTCCCGAATATAGCGGCAATATCTGAGATATGCAATAGATGATTTTAACTTTTAAAATCACATTTTTACAAAAGTGGTATATATATGACAATGCACAACGATACTTGATGTATTGTTGTGACAATAATAAAAATACTACTAATTATATGAGTAGAGACAGTAAACATGTGAGGCTATTAGATAATACCTTGCAGATAGTAGATGAAATTAGTTCATCTACGCTTCGTACGACGCAAGCTAGCGTCCAGTATCTAGTTAATCTAGGATACAAATTACATAAAAAAATGATGGTCGCTCTCCAAGAGAATGAAGAGTTCCATACGAACGAGGAGGTTAAAGATGGAAAAGAAAATTAACCTCTCTATCAATTCGAATGTCATAGGTAAGCCAGTAAAATTTGGTAATACTGCTTATGGGTTTGAAAATATGGCTTTAACTCTTAAAGAGTTGATGGGTTTGGTAACAGTACATGGTTACGCATTTTGTAATGCTAGAATTATTAAGAATAAAGATGATAAATATGTCATTAGTAATTCTTGTTTTGGTGGCACACAGATAATAGCAATCGATATTGACAACCAGTTATCTAAAGGTGTTAAAGATGAAGATGGATATATTGATTTTGAAACAGTTATTGAACATCCTCTTGTATTAAAGTATGGTGGATTTGTTTACCATACTCCATCTTCTACTGACGAATGGCACAGGCTAAGAATAGTATTTTTCTTAGACAGAGAATTAACTAATATAGATTTGTTTAAGAGAATCTACGAGTATATTAATACCCAGTTTAATGGAGATAAATCCACTAGTAAGGTCTGTCAGATTTTTTATGGTAATAAGAATGCTCAAACTATATGGGTTGGTCAAGAATTAATAGTAGATGACCTTTTGGAGATGATGGACAAAGAGAAAGCAGAAGCTGTAATCCAACAGCCAACTTCTGTCAAACATACTATCAATGACTCTAAAGCTGATAATAATTCAATTACGGTAGATAGTAATGCTGATAAAGAAGCTATATCTACAATGACTGTGGAATTATTGAAGAATAGGATAGATAACAAGGATTGGTTTACTTATATAACTGGTCTTGGTAATACTGGTATGTTTGACCAGCTAGAAATTATAGAACTCATTACCAGAGCAGGTGCTGAAGTTGGAGATGCAATAACACATATTAGGAATTGTAATAAGTATAATGACATAGGCGTTGGTAGCTTATTTCGTATTGCTAAGAAATACGGATACCAACATAATTCCGATGAAGTGACATCATCAGAAAAATTCTATTATTTTAAAGGCAGTTCTGCTCATATCAGCAATGAAGATTTAAACCAGTTTTGTATAAATTCTGGGATGTTTATCTTCAATGATAAACTACATTACATTGATTCTAATATCATTTATACAGCAAAGCATAAAGATAAATATCTAAAAAGATGGCTAAGGGAAACTGTTGAAACCTTTGATGATTTATCTGTTAGAGAAAAGAAATCTATTAAAAATGCAATCCATAATAAGTCAGATATGTTAGCTAGAGGGATATTGGACCACTTGCCTGAGTATGAAAACATTAACCATCTACTTCTGAAAGATGTTGAAGGTAAGTCATTTATAGCATTCAAAAATGGATATGTTGAAATTAATGCCGACAATATAACATTCAAATCATATGCTGACCTGAATAGTAAGTATATCCTAAACTCTGAGATATTAGACTTCAACCTACCGTCTGATTTTACAGATGCTAAATATCATGGAGGTTCTTATGAACTGTTCACTCAGAACATCTGTAAGAATCGTGATAGTGAAGGAAATGCAGAACCAATAAATGAACTTAAATACAATTCATTAATGTCTGCAATGGGCAACTTGCTTCATACCTTTAAAGATGAGAGTAACCCTAGGATGGTAGTGATTTCTGATGAAATGAAGTTTGGCAACTCAGGTGGAACTGGAAAATCATTACTGCTTAAAGGATTAGGTAATATAAGGGCAATGCAGAAGCCCGGTAAGGATTTTAACCCTAACGACCCTCGAAGATATGATATGCTGGAAGAACATACTAGAATTATGAATATTGATGATGCTTCTACTAAAGGTAAACATGGTTTTGATATTGAGAATATGAATACTGAGATTACTGGTGATATGAGTATTCGTAAACTATACAATGATACCACATCTGCAAAGTTCGAGAATACACCAAAGTTCTGTATGTCGACTAATAGAAGTCTTGAGACATTTAATAAACACTCATACGAACGTAGAATCCATTCGATTGAACTAGGCTGTTACTACAATAAAGAAGTTAAACCTGAGCTAGAGTTTGGGTTTAAATTCTATAAATCTTGGAATGATGATGAGTGGTACAAATTCTTTAATACAGCAATGAGATACATTCAATATTATCTGAAGAATGGGTGGCAAGAATACGACCGTGCGAACCCTGTAATGGTAGATTTTATTAACAAGTATGGTAAGCAATGCCTAGAGGTTCTTCAGGAGAATGTAGCAGTTGATACAGTCTATAGCTATAATACAATTAAGGAAATCTTAGAGGAAGTTAGAGAAGATGAACTATCACCTCATATATTTACTAAGATGCTAAAGCTATATGCAAAGATGAATGACTGTAAGTTTATTAAAAAGCAAGTACAAATTCATAAAGATAATATCTTTGAAATAACTTCTGATATGGAAAAAGATAATAGCAGTTTGGAGACTGGATTGTAATCCTTCCCTTCTAACATAGTTTTTTTTAAGTCATATATGGCATTTATTGGTGATTGTGCGAAATTGGGCAAAGTCGATAGATGCCATTTTAGTATGTGTATTAACTTATTAAGTATTTGATATAATAATGCAAGCGATTAGTATACTACGAATAATATATTCTTTTAATCAGTCTCTAAAAAAAGTAGTATAAAAGTTAAAAAGTTAATATTGCCCAGATTTGCCACATTTCAGAGATTGCTACAATCCCACTAAACTATTTAAAATAAATATGTTAGAGAGGGTAAATTCCAGATTGCCAGATTCAACACAGTTTTAACTTTCTACCATTCTAAACTTAAAATAATTCAAATATTCTTAATGAAACTTAAATCTGCTTCAGATTAAACAGTCTTGGTTTAGGGTCAGGATACTTACTACTATGACATCCTTGGTTAGAATAACAGTTTATCAGATTGCCGTATTGCCAAGATGGATAACGCTTCCAAAAATACCTGATTGCACCTTTTACAGTTTTGATACTTTTAGGCATTGGTTCATATCGTCTGGTATAATTCATTCTCATTACTAGGTAATGCTGTTTCTTCTCCTTATCTTCTCTGGATATTAATTGAAAATCTTCGTTCTCATCTAGTAGTCTAGGAGGTTGGTAGATATAGAATGGGAATCCACGCTCATTTAACAGCTCCTCTTTATCGTAAGTGATATTCACAAATACAGGTTGCAAGATTAGATTATGGTCTAGCATGATGTTGTATATTTTTATTAAACATACATTATATATCAATGCTATAGTGCTGGATAACGCTAGAGATGCTACACCAATTCGGCATAGCATCTTTCGCATATAAATGAGTTCTACTGGGCTTTTATAATCTTGTAAGAGATATTATCGATTACCACAAAGTAAGTCCCTGAAGGCAATTCTGTAGCATCTAAGGTATATGTGTATTTATTACTAATATCATAATGCTTAGAATGTAAAACATTACCATTAAGGTCATGTAATTCAATAGATTTGAAAGTTCCAGAGATGCTGATATTATCACCAAATGGATTAGGAGAAATAACTAAATCGTCATGAGCATCAATTCCAATCCCAGTATTAGTTATAGTAGTAAATTTATATACTTCACTCCACTGGGATGTACTAGTATTTGTTGAAGATTGAACTTTCCAGTAATAGGTCTTATCAGATTCTAGCTCAGCATCTATTTCAGATGTTGTCAATGATGAATCCATTAGCATATTAGCAAATGCCTCATCATCTGATAGCTGTAATTGATAGTTTACGTCATCACCTAAAGATTCCCAAGATATAGTAGAATTTAGTTCAATCTCTATAGCATTATTAGCAGGTGTGATTAATGCTGGAGCTGGGATATTCTCAGTAGTGAATGACCAAGTCTCAGACCATGCTGAGTTACCGTTTTCATTGATACTTGCCACTCGCCAGAAATAAGTAACATTATATTCTAATCCTTCAATAGATTCTGATGTGCTAGTTACTTCATCATCAATGATTAATTCATCAAAAGTATTAGATTTTAAAACTTGTAATTGGTATGAATCAGCATATTGTACTGAGTTCCATCTAAGTGTTGGTTCATAGTCAGTTGTAGATTCATTAGCTGGTGAAGTCAATATAGTAGCGTCTGGTACAAAATCAATTTTAGTATAAAGTTCAGCTACTTCAGCATCAGAAATTGCTCTGTTATATATTCTGATGTCGTCGATTTTACCAGTCCAATAATCATTATTCGACCTTGAACCGATATACAGTGATACATTCTTGAACTTGTTTAGTTCACCTTTAGCATCACCAGTGTGACGCAATGTTCCATCTATATACATCTTAGATTTAGTGCCATCAAAAGTGAAAGTGACAAAGCTCCATTTATTTAAAGGTAAACCATTACTGTATAACTGTGTTGGACCACCAGAGCCATTCAGGTAAACAGAGCCTCCCAAAGCACCCCATACATATAGCTCCCATGAATAAGCACTAGAGAAGTCAGTACCAATAATATTACATTTCCCATCTAACTTGCTAGGATTAACCCAAACACTTACTGATAACTCATCAAAATCACTATCAAAACCCTCAGCAACCAACATAGATTTACCATCAAATTCATATGCAGAATTTTCACGTCCAAATCTATCGGTAGTCAGTTTAGGAGTAGTAACTTCAGATGCTGGATAGAATCCGCATAGTGTTTCATCATCTGCATTTCCATCAAATGGATAGTAAGCTACTATATCCGTTTCTTGTTTGATTGTGAATGTGCCTATTGAAATATCAAACACTTCATTATCTTTACTATCTTCTACTTTAATTTTGCACTGATTTGAGCATATGTCAGCAGGTAGCTCATATTCAATCACTTCACCATCAGCAGTCTGATTCTCTAAAATAATATTCCAAGACTCGCCATTGTCAGTAGATAAGTAAACATCAACAGCATTGCTAGTATTATATTTATTCCAGCTAATTTCTAGCATATCACCAGCCATATAATCCTTTTCACCATTGCCAGCAACTAATGCTATTGTAGATACTTTAACTCTATCTAAACAGCTATAACCCTCAGCTTTATCTCTTATAAACTCAGCAACTCTTGGGTGGAATTCTAGTTTAGAATACTTAGAACTTTCAGATTCAGTATTTCCAAATTCCCTGCAATAACTCATTATTGTACCAATACTAGCAACTTTCTCAGTTCCAGCAGGTAAACAGTCTTCATTCTCATCATTTACTGCACAAAGGTCAAGAGGTTCGCCCCATGAGCAATCATGTGTATGTGGACTTCCAAAATTGTGACCCAATTCGTGAGCTAGAGTATGAGCATCATAGGTATAGCTGAAGAATGGGTAACTAGAACGACAATTAGGTGAGAAAGTTAGATAATTATCACCTTGAGTCTCACAGACAGCATTATAATTACCTAATCCGCCGCCACCACCAGCAGTTAATACATTAACTATATCACGGTCAATATCAGAATGATTAGATTTCCAGTTAGATTTAACTTTATCCATTAATGTAAAAGGATTAGAACCATGATTGTATGAATCTTTATTTTTATCATCCCACTGTTGAACATGAACTAACTTTAAACGAATACCCATTTGCTTTTCATATAGAAATGAAACCATTTGATATAATTCTATTAAGTATTCAGTGTGGTCTTTACCATTCTTCAGGCATTCGTTATAGAACTCAGTAGTTGTCTCTACAGCTACTTCTAGCTCCAATAGTTCCTTACTGCTCTGTAGCTTATTCAGGCTCTTAGAAGGGACGTATGGCTCAAATTTAAGAGGTTCATTGTTTTCCATACTAAACGCATCTAAAACGTCAGCAGGGACAGACATTTCCGTCTGTGCAATCACTTCATTGTTCTGAATATGATAAGTCATATTATCAGTTGAGATGATACCCATTTTGCCAGATTGTGACTCTGAAATGAATATGAAGTCACCATTAGCATTTTCGCCAGAATAGAAGGTTAAATTAGGTGCTGAAGTTGGTTTATCACCAATAAAGAATTTGGTATGTTTATCAAAAACTGGCTTCATCTTTTTTAGCTGAAAGCTTGGTACAGTCTTTTCAAATATTAGCCCTTGACTAATGTTGTTCACATAGCTATTCATTGACTGAGGCACATTATTGCCTAAGTCAGTAGCCTTTAATTGTGCTGTAAATGTAATACATAACAGCAATGTTAGATTTAGTAATAGTTTACTCACGGTATTCCTCCGTTTAGTTAGTAGATATGAGGAATCTGAGAATCGATGGTTTAGATTAGAAAGGTAATAAAAATGGATGCCCTTTATATCTACATTAAACAAGCCCCGCAAAAGGCTACAATACCATAGACACAATCTGGACATCCACACATAGTGGTGTCTTCGAAGCATCTTTGGGGTATTGTTTTAAATTTGCGGTTTAGTTTAATCCAAAGAATCTAAGATTTTCACTTAAATTATTTATATGTTATTTTCTATTTCGTAATATTATAGGCATAGCCCATTAGTTCGTGTAATTATTCAGCACACAATATAAGAAATCTCGATGAAATATTTGTAATGTTGGTTATATTGACAATTCATGCTAGCCACTTATTATATCTTATAGAACAATAATCAGATGTCGATATAAGAAAATTCAATACTTAATAATAAATATATGATAGTTGACGAAAAATATATAAAAGCAAATTTTGAAGAAACATATGTTTTTATCCCTAAGAAAGTATTAGATATATTAGATGATAAAGAATATGTAGATTCTAAACATAGAGAAGAAGTATTACTATTTGTAGCATATCTATGTAATTCTATGTTTAAGAAACATACTACTAAGAAAGAATTGCAAAAGAAATCCAAAGAACTCTATCATCTGAAAATAAAAGAAGAAGACCCTGAAGAAATACAGAAATTAAAAGACTCAAGAAAAGAGATTATTAAAAAACTGAGAAAGAAATATAAGTCAGATTATGTTAATATCAATTCTGATTTTATTAAGATAATCCTTCCTATTAAAAATCGTAATTATAATATAGGTGATTTGACAAACGGAAGTTCAAGAAAGATAGGTGGTATTCTTAGCGATATATTAGAATCTGATAATCATTACATTAACATGGTGAAACCGATTGGATATAAAATTACGGATGTTAAATTTAATCAGAAACCTGTCAGAATTGATATTAATGAAAAAGTAACCAAAAGTAGAATTGAAAAAATATTTAATTATGATATTAGCAATAAGAAACCCAAGCGAAAAGAACTTGCTAGGATACTAGAGTATGTAGATGAATTTACAGTTGATGTAACAGCACTAAAGAAATCTAACAAAGAACTATATGAAGCTCATATTAAGAAAATTAAAAAATATCATAGCTGGAAATATAAATACAGTTATGCTTATGGAAGGTTATATAATAAGTTCACAAACTTAAAAAAAGAAATTAGACCTTTCTTACAAACTAGCTACAGCTATGATGATGAATTAGTAGAAATTGATATAACTAACTCACAATTGAATTTTGTTTTACCTATCATGGATAAGGATAAATATTCACCTTGGCGAACGTCAGATGATTATCAAGAGTTTGTTAAGTTAGTAATGGAGGGTGAAATATTAGATGTTATACAGAAAGACTTAGATTTAACAAGAGATAAAGCAAAGGTAGGTATATTTAGGTACTTAATGTTCTCGTACTATATTAAGTGCCATACTAAAATCACAGGGGAAGTCGATGAATTCTTAGATAAGTTCAATGATAGATTTCCTAATGTATACAATTGGTTTAGACAGTTTAAATATAATGTAGATGGTAAAAATCAATTATGGAGACATCTTCAGGAAGCAGAGGGCAAGTTTATGATAGATGGAATAGCTGAGAAGCTCTTAGATACTAAACCATTCTTTACAATCCATGATGCAATCATATGCCATAAGTCAGATGTTCAATATATCGTTAATCAAATGCAAACACTAGCATTAGAAACATTAGGTTACAAACTACCATTGAAAATAAAGTATCTTAAATCTAACGAACCTGTAAAAGGTATTAATAAGTAGCATATTTAGATTCTATGGCTAATCAGAAGTGCAACTAAAATCTATAACTAACATATTCCTTAGCAATCTAGCATTACTAGTATCTAAAATATATAATTACTATTAGTATTGTTAAATTATTGATTATCTATATGTGTTAATACCTTGAACATGTAAAAGCTCTCTCTATCCATACTGGAATTTACTACACTATATAATCTATAAAGTTCTCTCTCCATTCTAGTATTCTAATAACTGTTTAATCTGTTAAAGCTCTCTCTCCATACTGGGATTCTAATAACTGTTAAATCTGTTAAAGCTCTCTCTCCATTCTAGCATTCTAATAACTATTAAATCTGTTAAAAGCTCTCTCTCCATTCTAGCACATGGTATTATATATACATATATGTCGGTAAATAATTTGCCATATTAAAATATGCAAGAATATCAGAACATATAGAAATCAAACATTTTTAAAACTTAAAATAGTCCACTAGTAGGATTTAATATCGTATATTACGCTATAACTAATTTTTAAACTAATATTAAGAATGTACTATGGAACAAGGTAACATTAAAGTAAGCGTATTATACCCTTCTGGTGAAGGCAAAACATTTGATATGGATTATTACACTGGTAAGCATATTCCAATGGTTTCTGAGCTTCTAGGAGATGCCATTTTAGCGGCAACTGTAGAGAAAGGAATTGCAGGTGGCGAGCCAGATTCAGCTCCACCATATGAAACAATGGCAAATTTATATTTCGCATCTATAGAATCTTTCCAAACTGCATTTGGACCTCATGCTGAACAAATTATGGGCGATGTTCCAAATTACACTAATATTGAACCTGTAATTCAAATTAGCACTGTTGTTGTATAATTTTTGTAAACCACCTTACCCAAAGGTAGGGTGGCTACATTATTTCATCTTAAAATAGATTATTGTTCGGATTTAATATGTCAGGAGTGTTTGTATATACACTTCGTTTGTTTAGGTCACGACTAACTTCATAAGCATCCATATCATCATCTGGATATGGTTCACAAAGGTTTAGTATGTCCTGCTTAGATAAATTGATGTCTAGCCATGCAGATTCATTGTTAGAAGAGATAATTACAGGCTGGCGTTTCTTTAAGTTGTGTATATCAGCCATTAGTGGGTTCGCATCAGTAGTAAGGATGCTAAATGTCTTAATTATTTCACCAGTATCTTTATCAGTCCACTCTGCCCATATTCCACCTAGAGAGAAGATTTCATCCGACTTTAAACTAATATGATATGGCTGTTTAGTCTTGCCTATTGTCTTATTCTCAAAGAAGCCTGTTACAGGGATGAGACAGCGTTTAGTTTTGATAGATGACCTAAAAGATGGCTTCTCGAACACAGTTTCGCTACGTGCATTGAGGGTCTTACTGCGTATGCTATCATCCTTTGCCCAATGAGGTATTAAACCCCAGTGATAGCCTTTGAATTGCTCTTCATCTTCAGTGCTAATAACAGGATATTCAGCGAACGAGAATCCATTCATATGAAATATGGGTTCGTAGTTATCAGCTTGCTCAAATTCTTTCTTATACCTAGCCTCTAGGTTCTGAGCTTTCTTTGATATGGATAGATGGAAGCACATTATTAGTTTATAGAATCGTTCTGTAGATTGTCTATTTCCTTTCTTTGTTCATTTACATTCTTTTTCAACAATTTAATATCTCTCTGTATCTTAATTTTTGACTTTTTCGATTCTAAAAAATTAGAATCTAAGGTTTTTGTTAATGTATCTATCCCTATTAATATTTTTTGGTTTGTGTTAGTAATTTCTTTTATTGGTTCAGTTATTTTATTTATTGACTCTTCATGGATTCGTAAAGGTTTTTCTTTATTACTTTCATATGAAAAATATAATCCAATTAACCCTATTACGGATGATATTACAATACTATAAATTGCAATTTTTATATTCCTGTCAGACTTCTTTTTACTATCAGACCTATAATTATTTTTTACGAATTGTAATAATGATTCATCTACTAAAATTGTTTTATAGGAGTAATTCAATATCTTTTCAATTAAATCTTTATCAACTATTTGATATGTAATAAATTTATTCCCAACTATTAACCTCCCGAATGTAGAATTTTCTTCTGGTGTTGCTTGCAAATATGTGGAAATATAGCCTTCTACTTCTAATAATTTTATTAAATTCACCATGACTAATAATTCAACATTAAGTCGTTGTACAACTTCAATAATAGTAGAATCATCGTAAAATTTTATATCAGCTTGTATTTCTACAGCTCTATTTTTGTAATCTAAATTGATATTAATATTTTCTATTAGATGGTCTAAAATAGCAATAAAATTTGGTGATATTTTTTTTGTTATATGGTAATCTACAATTCTATCAATGATTGATTGTTCAAACTCATTTAAACTTCTCATTATCAAAAACTCCTTTATTAATGTGTTAAAACAACTGGATACTCTACATTCGGATTAAACGACAACTTATGCTGACGCATCTTATGGCTACGTTCAGTGCCACATGATGCAGTCTTGATAGCATCTAATCCATACTTCTTATTTATGTGGTCGAATGCCTGCATGATATTCTTATGTTCATCATGTTTAAAGTTGTCGAACATATTATCCTGTACGCCATCAGCAGGGGTAATAATATCAGCAATAACACCAGCTTTCATGTATCTATAATTTGGCTTATAAATGCTCTTCAGTGCGGCATTTGCTACTTGAGATACAACCATGCTACTATTGCTGGAAACGTTCAATGTAACCACTCTATTACGTGCGTACTGAGGTTCATTCTTGTGAGGATTCGTATGGATAAACACACGAATAATCTTAGCAACAGAGTTCTGTTTACGTAGCTGTTCAGCTACACGATTAGCATATTCACTAACAGCCTGAGAAAGCTCTGAATAATCAGTAATTAGTTTGCCAAAAGAGCGTGAATATAGTATACCTTTCTTTGGTTTAGATTCTAGCACTATATCATGGATTCGTTGATTTTTTAGCTCCTTCACTAATCGCAAACCTTCAACGGTCATTTGCTTACGAACCCATTCTTCAGGTGCTAGACTCAGGTCGTATGCAGTGTGGATACCATACTTTCTAAGCTTCTCAGTGTATTTCCTTCCGATACCCCAAACATCATCAATAGGGGTACGCTTTAAGGCTCTGATGCGAGATTCTTCTGAATCAATAACGAACACACCTTCGCCTTTCTTTGCAATCTTGTTGGCAACCTTAGCAAGTGTCTTATTCTTCGCAATACCAATCGACACAGGAACTTTCACACCTTGCTCAATCGTATGTTTAATCTGCTTACCATGGTTTAGATAATTGATATTGTGGATACCATCCAACTTCAGAAAACTTTCGTCTATAGAATACTGCTCAACCTCTGGAGCAAATTGATATAATAGATTGTTTATACGCTCTGAGATATTACCATAAAGGGCGAAGTTAGCAGAGAATATATGCACCTTATGTTGCTTGAGTAGTGGACGAATTTTAAACTCTACAGCACCACGTTTGACACCTAGAGCTTTAACTTCTTTAGTCATAGCGATTAGACACCCATCATTGTTAGAAAGCACAGCAACTGGTTTTCCGACCAAATCTGGACGGAATACAGTTTCGCACGAGGCGTAGAAGCTATTGCAATCTAGTAGGGCTATCATTTTATTAATACACCATTTTCAACCATTCTCTTGTATATCCAATTATCAGTATTATTAATGGAGTCTTTATAAAAAGATACATCTCCAATAATAAATAAATGCGGAATACCATCTTCAATATCATTCACAATTTTATAAGTTTCTTTGGTTAAGATATTTATAACGTCAATAGTTAAGTAATATAATAACTCTACGAAATAACTAGTCGTACTTAGGCTATCACCTTCTTTAATATTTCTTTTTCTACCATACAATTTTGCATAGTCATTAGTAAATTTTGACCCATTATGTAATATAGAATTCCTTAATAGATTAGCCTCATCAAGGATGTCAATCAGCACTTTATCAATATCTAAGTCAATTTCAAATTTATCTTTGAGTTTCTTAAATCGTTTTGAGAAGCTCCCATCTGACCATTTCCTTTCGGTTGCTTTTGTAATAGCCATTGACTCTAATTCGGTTCTCGTATTATTCACTATTTCATTAATAGGTAATGCAATTTGGTGCTGATATAGATAATCAATTTTATTAGAATAAATGTATTTTACACTATCTAATGTAAAACCTTCTATTATCCCAACAAGGTATACAATCTGTTGTGAAATCAATATTTGGGTAAAATCAATTTGTGGGACGTTGAAGTATCTTCCACCAATCACAGATTGTATCACATTATAGGATTTATTTTTTCTTTTAAGTGTGTTTATTATATTAATATATGGTGATGTGTAGAAATTTCCTTCAATTTCAACATCATCAAACTCTCTTAGATTATTAAATTCTTCACCATGTACTATCGCATCTCCATCATCCAAACTTTTTTTCCAATTGGCATGAAATGGTTGTGTAACTATATCTGTTAAATTATTTGGGAAATCTTCAAGTGATTTCATTGAAAATAAAAATGCTAATCTTGATTTGTTAATCTCAAGAATAGTGTTTCTATGAAGTTTTAGATAAGGGTCATTGGAATTAATACTTGCCATTTATATCTTCCTATGAATACTAACAACAACACCCCAAATCTTTACATCAGTAAATTCTGTTAAGATTATATCTTCATAATTTATATTAGATGAACGTAGCAAGGTGTGTCCATTTTCTTCGATATATCTTTTAATCAATAGTGAGCCATCTAGTGCTACAATTATTACGTTACCAGATTCGCATTGCTTTAATGTATCTACGACAACTAAACTTTCGTTTTCTATTTCTGGGGACATTGAATCGCCAGAAACTTTAAATATGAAGTTGTTAGCTGGCTGATTGATATACTCATCATTTAAGTCCATTGACTTTGCAAACAGGTCATCATTCATAAACGGTAGATGTGTACCAGCATTTGCAGGTTCATCTATCATAGGTAATGATACACTACTGTTGGTAGAAGCCTGAAATGGTTCTACAGCCGATGCTTCTTTAATCTTATTTAGGGTAGATTCGTTCATAGGCAAATATACGAATAGCTCTCAATGTAATTTCACATTATTATTCAATATGCTATCCATATTAATCACAAATTCATAGTTAATAATAGTTTATCAGAAAGTGAAATAGTTTTGCACCTAGATTTCAATAATTTTAAATTTCTATACTAGAAGAGGTGTAAATAATATCTCTCTAGGAATTTGCAC
>JAONBD010000021.1 GCA_028376765.1 Candidatus Kapaibacterium sp. | reverse complement strand
TTTACCCTAGTAAAATTACTAAATATGATAATATAAAGATGTTAGAGATTTAGAAACTGAGTTGTGAAGAATTGCTATAAAAAAAGCTGCCTTTGTTAGACAGCCTTTTTATTAAATATTTAGTTGTTATAAGTATGTGGTGGGTTTTCAGGTTCTGTAAATTCTCCTGTTATGTATTTCCATTGAGTTTTATCAACAAATAATACAACTAATAGTAAAATTACATCAACTAAAATAAATCCCCAAATGGCTAAAGCACCTAGTTTGACAATAGAACTTTCGGAAGCAGCAAATGCAAAATACTTTATGACTGAAAATAGGATACTTGCCGCAAGTGTAATATATACTACCTTTAATGAGAATTTTCTTTTCATTAATAGTATAATTCCAGCAGCAAAATACATCAAAGAAATCACTAAGCCTAAGCTAGTAAAAGTACTTTGTGTTTCTAGGTCTTCATCTGACATTGATAAATCATCCAAGCCAAGTGACTCAAGAGCTTGCTTTTCGTCACTGCTCATGTTATCCATTTCTTTTTTGATTGCATCGTTGTATCCACTTGTAAAGTCAGTTTCTTGGACAGCAGAGCTTGTTAGCCCTGATAAACCACCCATACCACCAAATGCTATCATACAAATTCCAACGATATAAACCCATGGAGGGACTCTCATACTTTTCTCCTTTTTTAACTATCATTTTTTTCAAGAGTATAAATTTATAAAAAATATTCTTTTTAAATTTGTTAAAATATAAAAACAGGAAAAATAATGGTAAAAATGGACGATATAATTTCTCTTTCAAAAAGGAAGGGTTTTGTTTTTCAATCATCTGAAATTTATACAGGTTTAAATGGTGCTTGGGACTATGGACCATTAGGTGTGGAGCTGTTAAACAATCTTAAGAAAAAATGGTGGAATCAGATGACCTACAGAGATAATGTTGTAGGGATAGATTCATCAATTTTAATGCATCCAAAGGTTTGGGATGCATCTGGACATACTAAGCAGTTCTCTGATCCAATGATTGATAATAAGACTACAAAAAAGCGTTTTAGAGCTGATGTTTTGTTAGAAGATCACATTCAGAAACTATATAAAAAGGGTAAAATTCAAGAATCCGAATTGCTAACTGAAAAATTAGCTAAAGTAGAATCGAATGATGAATATTATAATTTAATAATAGAATATGGGATTAAGGATGAAGGTTCGGACGAATGGACTGAAGTTAAAAACTTCAACCTGATGTTTAAATCGTATTTGGGTGCAACAGAAGATAGCTCAAGCGTGGTTTATCTTCGACCAGAAACGGCACAGGGTATTTTTGTTAATTTTAAAAATGTGATGGAATCTGCTAGGCAAAAAATTCCATTTGGAATTGCTCAAATTGGAAAAGCATTCCGAAACGAGATTAACACTAAAAACTTTCTGTTTAGAACTCGAGAATTTGAACAAATGGAAATGCAATATTTTGTGAAACCAGGAGAGCATTTAACTGAGTTTGATAATTGGCAGACTGAACGCTGGGACTTTTGGACTTCATTAGGTATAAAACCTGAAAATTTAAGATTAAAAAACCATGATAAATTAGCTCATTACGCAGATAGGGCTGTTGATGTTGAATTTAATTTCCCATTTGGTTGGGGCGAAATAGAAGGTATTCACTCAAGAACAAATTTTGATTTGAATGCACATCAAAATGAATCAGGAAAAAAACTAGAATATGTTGATACAGTCAATAAAGATAGATTTGTTCCTTATGTTGTAGAAACATCGGCTGGTGCTTCCAGAGGCTTTATGGCTGTACTTTGCAACGCCTACGACGAAGAAGAAATTACTAATGACAAAGGTAAAACAGAATCTAGAAAAGTATTAAGATTTACTAACGAATTAGCTCCAGTGAAAGCTGCAATATTCCCGCTAGTAAATAAAGATGGTATGCCAGAGTTTGCAACAAAAATTCATAAAGATTTACAAAGAACTTTTAAAACTGAGTATGATACATCTGGTGCTATTGGCAGAAGGTATAGGAGACAAGATGAAGTTGGGACTCCCTATTGTATTACCGTTGATGGTGATTCATTAAACGATAATACTGTTACAATTCGTAATCGTGATACTATGGCTCAAGAACGAATTTCAGCGGATAAACTAAAAATCTATTTGCTCGATAAAATTAATTCATAAAAAAAGGGGGTTAAAACAACCCCCCTTAATTTTTTTAATTTTCGTTCAAGTAATAGAGCCTAATAATTTTTAGATGATCTATACCGATATTCCCTTCGAAATGTTCTAAGACATTTTCAAGATTTTGACATCCCATAGCATCGAAAGTTGCGGTTACTTTATCTAATGTTTCTTTACCAAGAATCCTTAAAGCTAACCAATCTATTTTATTTAACTTGCCACCAGATTGAATGTAGTGGTACAGGTTATCCAAGACAAGTGAATATTTAATATCAAATTCTTCAGCTATCTCTCTGATAGGCATACCTTTGTTGTACTTTTCGCCAATTTGAATAAATTTGTTATTATCTGGATTTCTTTCATCATCATCAGTTTTTAATTTTGCTAACTTGATAATTTTTTTGATAAAATCTACACCATACTTTTTATACTTAAATTCTGTAATCCCAGGAACTGATAAGAATTCTTCTTTGTCCTTAGGAAGCATTTTTGATAATTCATGCAATGATTCCTCGGTAATAACCGCATAGGGAGGTATTCCCTGATCATCAGCATATTCTTTTCTTAGTTCATTTAAACCAGCAAAGATTTCTTCAGTAGATTTAGCTTTACCGTTATCATTCTGAGATTTGTCTTCAGCTTCTTCGCTCAAGCGACCGTCAATAGCATATTGTTTATGAATAAAAGCAATACCTTTTGCTGTTAATTCAAGTTTATCTTTCTTTTGATCCCAGTTTAAAAAACCTTTTTCAACAAGTTGTCTTGCAACTATTGACCATTGGTTTCTTTGTAAAGATTTTCCTGTATTATAAGAATTTAAATCGTCATGCCCATTTTTAAAGATTATATCTTCTTTCGACCCTCTTAATAAATTAGTAATATAGCTTAATCCATACTCCTCACCTGTTTCTTTAACACAATAAAGGTATTTGTAAGCGTACTCAGATATATCTGCATCACCAGTTATTTGTGACAGACAATTATCGCAGTATCCATTACATCTAGTTTTTTCAAAGGTCTCACCAAAATACTTTAAAAGAGGTCCCCTTCTGCAATTCTGATACTCCAAATATTCAACAAGTGAATCAATTTGTTTCTCAGCAATGTTTCTTTCTTTTTCTTCTTTCTTCTTTAAAAGATATTTAAATTTTGCAATGTCCGTGTAGCTAAAAAGGAGTAAACATTCAGACCTTAAGCCATCTCTTCCCGCACGACCAATTTCTTGATAGTAGGATTCCATTGATTTTGGTAAATCAAAATGAACTACAAAACGAACATTGGGCTTATTAATACCCATTCCAAATGCAATTGTGGCAACAATTATTTGTATCTCATCTTTTAAAAATAATTCTTGATTTGTTTCACGATCTTTATCGGAAAGACCAGCGTGATAAGGTCTTGCTGAAAAGCCAAGAGCTTGTAATTCTTCGCAAAGTGTTTCAACTTGTTTTCTTTTGAAGCAGTAAATGATTCCAGGTTTTTTCCTGTTCTTGGATAGGTAATCAACAGTTTGTTTTAATGGATCAACTTTAGGAATTACTTTTAAAAATAAATTTGGCCTATCAAAAGATGCTAGAAATTTATCATATACTTTAAATTGCAAGGAAGATATAATATCATCTTGAACTCTAGGAGTCGCAGTAGCTGTAAGAGCTAGACAAACTGCATCTGGAAAATGCTCTCTTGTTGATGAGATTTTCATATATTCTGGTCTGAAATCGTGACCCCATTCGGAAACACAATGAGCTTCATCAATAGTAATACAATCCACCCTAACCGATTTAAGAAGTGTTTGAGTAGCTTCCATCATATAAGTTTCGGGAGCTAAATAAAGCAACTTTACTTTCTTATCACGAACCAAGTCGCTATTTTTTTGATAATCTCTTTTTTTAAGTGATGAGTTAAGAAAAATAGCATCAATATTTAATTCATCTAATTGTTCTACTTGATCTTTCATAAGTGAGATTAAAGGGGATATAACAACAGTTAACCCTTCAAAAATTAGAGCTGGGATTTGATAACAAAGTGATTTACCCCCACCAGTAGGCATAATAGCAAGTGTATCTTTTTTTGTAAGAACATTATTAATTACCTCTTCTTGTAAAGAGCGAAATTCTTGATAGCCAAACTTATTTTTTAAAATGCTTTTTGCTTTTACCATTACCATATATTAAAACCTTAAATAGTTATTCCAAATTGTAAAAAGATCCCAAGTAGAAGTTACATCTCTAAGGCAGTACTCAGCAATTTCTTCTATCTGATTGTTTTTATAAAGTTCGCCAACCTTTGAACCATCAACCCCATCAGCTTTAGGGGAAGTTACTCCAAAAGATCTTGCAAAGAAATCGAAGTTATAGCGTCTTGTAGCTCCTATCCTAGAGGGAGAAAAGAAAGTTAGTTCATCAGCTAAATCGAAATGCATCGGATAGTTAAATTTTGTTCCTGCCATCAAATTTCGAGAAGGCTTTATCCTTAAGATAGCAGATCTAGTCATTAAATAAGGAGCGTCAAAACCTCTACCATTAAATGAAATCAAAGAAGCTCTATCATATTTTGATAAGATTTTCCAAAAATCAGATAGTATTCGAGACTCACTCCCAACAAAACATTTATCTCCATTGGATAAGCTAATTTGTTCTAGCTCATCAGAACTACTATCGGGCCTAGTTGAAAATGCTGCTTTTTGCAGTACTTCCCAGCTATCGGAATCACCTTCCATTAGCTGAAGCCCAATACATACTACTTCTGATGTAAGAGGAGAAAGTGCCATCTGGAATTTTTTTTCATCTTTTTCTTCCTCAGTGGTGGCCCCCCTAATTAAATATTCTTTTTGGGAATCGGCTAAACTGTTATAATCTACAGCATGTGTTTCTATATCAAACACCAAATACTGTTGCGACATATATACCTACTTTTATTTCTCTATACTAAAATAACTAAATGAATTTCTAAAACCAAGTATTATTTTTATCATATTAAAATAATCAATTTATTAATTATATGTAAATTTTGTTATTGCAATTGATAATTCAATTTTATATTTTTGCAATCTCAATTATGGCGGGCATAGCTCAGTTGGTAGAGCGTCAGTTTGTGGATCTGAAAGTCGCCGGTTCAATCCCGGTTGCTCGCCCATTATAAATATAAAGCTCGGTTTTTCCGAGCTTTTATTTTTTTAAGCCTATGAAATTCCTAGTACTAATAATTATTTTTTCTTCTACTATTTTTGCTGGAAATGCTGGCAACAATGCAAATATCGAATCCAGATATTTAATAGATATGCCAACTGCTGGAGTTATTGAAAAAAAAGCACTATCCATATACTCCAATGCTTATTCTGAGGGTGGATTACTCTTAGAATTTAACTTTGGTCTTCTTACAAACTTGAATCTAGCTTTAAGTTACTCGGCAAGTAATGTTATTGGCGATGGATCTTTCTCTGGTCCAGAATATCCGTCTGTTAACTTTAAATATAGGGTTTCAAATGAAGTAGAAAATTTCCCCGCAATAGCTATAGGAATTTCTACCCAAGGTAGAGGTGTTTGGGATAAAACAGAAAAAAGATTTCAAACGTATTCACCTGGCTTTTATATTGCTTCCAGCAAAAATTTTATCTGGGCTTTAGGAAATCTAGCATTACATGGTGGTATAAATTATTCATTTGAGCCAGTAAATAAAAACAAATCACCAAATGTGTATTTTGGATTTGAGCAATCTCTTGGCAGCTCATTATCATTAGTACTCGAAACTAATGCAACTTTGGACGATCAAAGAAGTGAAATAAATAAAAAAGTAGGCTTACTTAACTCTTCATTCAGATGGAGCATATCTGAAAAGTTTACGATAGAACTCCAAGTAAGGGATATGCTGAACACTCAAGATAATGTTAAAGACTTCACAAGAGTTATTACTTTTGAATATATCAGTACATTTTAAATCAAAAGATTACATCTTTCGTTGCTTATTATATGAAATTACTAATACTATTAATTATATTTTTGTTGGCAAATTCAGTTTCTAGAGTTATAGACATAATTGACATAAGAGAAATTGAAGATGATAACTACAATTTTAAATTATCGAATCACGGTAGTTTATTCAACCTAGATTCTAGTAAATATAGCTTTTATAATAAATTAGATTCAATCCAATATATTAAAGATGCTGGTTTTATTTTTTCTGCATTTACTAATGAGGAATTAAAATTAATATCTAGCATCCCTGATTTTTCTGAAGCTATCTTTTTTCCTGGAATAACCAAATACGGAAAAAAGATTGATTCCACCCAAAAAGTAAAATATTCTGTTTATTCTAGTAAAGATTATGACAAGAATGGCATACCTCTTTTTGGCGAGCCAATCTCGAACTGGCCTATCTACAAATATACAAACCAAGAAAATGGTTCAGGGAATCCTATTTATATTGATAGTGAATCTGAACGAAATAAATCTGACTTTATAGAACCTTTCTTTTTTGGAGATTACGATTTATTCTCTGTTTACAAAGCAAGCCTAGATGATGTTTTTATTCAAGTAGAAAATCTAATATCATTTTACGAGAATCAGATAATTATTCAATATAAGTTAATAAACTCTGGTGTTAAATTAGATTCAGCTTTATTTAGTTTTTATTTAGATCCAGATATTACACATCATAAAAGAATTTTTCAAGAAATATATGATGATGAATTTTACTTTGATGAAATTGCATTTGTTAACGATGAAAATAATACTGAGTACAAAACTATCGGTGTTAGCACAGTTCATTTCCCAAAAATAAATGATGAAAATGAAGTAATTCACCCTTTTCTTTCCGACTTAGAAAATGAGAAAATATTTAGTGCAAATGTTAATGATTTATTCGAACAAGCAAAAGACTTAAGAAAATATCAAGGGTCTGAACAACTAATGGGAAATTTTGAAGTAAATGATACCAAGATACTTATTAATAATAATATGTTCAATTTTGCTGAAAATGACACTGTGTTTTTTGCTTACTCGATTGATATAGTATCCCAAGAATCAAATTTAGATCAGACATTTAATAAGATTAAATCTGACTTAGAAAATACTAAAACAATCCTACAAAATTTATTTACTAGTATCGAACAAGCTTCAAAAAATTTAGAATTTCATAATTTTAATATTTACACTGTTGATGGTAAATTAATTGCTAAAAATACCAACACAATTGCACAACTTCCGAAAGGATTATATATATTAATAGATAATAATTCACATCAAATTAAAAAGATATTAGTTGATTGATACCCTTAAATATAAAAATCAATTTAGAGAACAAATTAATAGTGTTATCTCAGGCAAAGGTAATATACTATTAATAGAAGGAGAGCAGGGGTTTGGAAAATCTCACCTAATAAAAGAGTTTGCTAAAATTTGCAACGAAGAAAATAATAAGATCTTAAATATTATTATAGAAAACGAAGATGATTCTAGCTCTGAATCGAGCCAAACTTTTAAGCCACTTCTACCAATTTCAAAAGCATTGGAAGCAATTCTCAAAGCTAAAAATATTTCTGCAAAAAAGAAACTTGCTGTAGATATGACGCTAACAAGCCTATCAATGATACCAATTTTTGGAGATTTTATCTATGGAGTTAAAGAGCTTTCAAAAGATTGGAAGAGCTATAAAAGAGAGCAAAAGGAGTCAGAAAGAAGCAAAGGTAAAACTGGTGAATATTTAAATGCTTTCAAAGCAAAAGCATTAGAAGAACCTTATGTTTTATTCTTTGAGGATATGCACTCCGCTGATGCCGCCTCTGAAAGGTTTTTGCAAATTTTATCTAAAGAAATTGCTGAATTGCCAATATTCATAGTAATTGCATACAACCCTGCTAGGGTGGCTGTTAAAGGCGATGTGATGTATGCTCTAAAAGAAGAGTACCAGCACAAAATTTTAGAACTACTTCCAGCTTCAAGTGAAGAAGTTTCCAAACTTTGTGAAAAATATATTGATAATTACACAAGTAATAAAGAGTTTTCAGATTGGTTTTTAAGAGTAAGTTCTGGAATACCTGCCGAAATTATTGAATTTTTAGAATACTTTAAAACTAACAAACCATTTAATTCTGATGGCGAGCTGATTATAGACCTATCTGATAGCAAACTGTCATCTAATGCTGGAATAGCTTTTAAAGAACAGATGAACAAGCTTACAGCAGACCAGTTAGAATTACTACTTTGTGCTAGTTGCATAGGTAGAGATTTTTCTGTTAGTCTCCTTTCCGAGCTTGTAGCCAAAAGCCCAATTTATGTAACAAAAATAATCAGAGAAATTAATCAATTAAATAACTACATAAGATCATTAGGAGCTTTTAAAAACCTTGGTGTAAAAAGTACAGTATATAGGTTTAATGAAAATACTTTCTACAGGTACTTAAGAGAAATGCTAGAGTTTGAAGAAATTTTCGAGCTAAATGCACGGATTTCTGAAATATTAAAGCTAAGGCTAAACTCCAGTAATGATGAAGAAGTAAAAGAAGAAATTGCAAATAAGCTTTTAAGACATTCTAAAGAAAATGATGATGAGCAAAATATTTCACTGGCTCTAAATCAAATTAAGGATTATGCAGAAAGCACAAACGATATAGAGCTAAAAGAAATTCTTTCTTCTGAAATTGATGATCAGAGTAATAAGGAAGTGAAATCTGAAGTCGATGGTTCGGCTACGATAGCAAATGAACAAATTAGTTTTATGGGTTTGAGAAATTTATTGACCAATAACTTTAATAATTCTTCTTTTGAAAAAGTAATAGAACTGTCTGGCAGTTATCTTGAAACTGAAAAAACAAATTTGAGCAAGTTACAATTTGCTATTGTTTCATTGCTCCAAGCTAGAGCTAATATGGAGCTAGGAAATCACGACAAAGCAAAAAATATTATTAATTCGGTAGAAAAATCTTTACCTGAAATTGAATCTGATAATTTAGAATGCCTATTTTTAAATACTAAAGCTATTCTACATTTTAATCAAGGTCATTATAAAAGATCAATTACATTATTACAAAAATCTTCAGAATTGGCTTTGAATCTGCCAAATGAATTAAGAATTATTACACTAGCTAATATAGCTAAGGTCTTGAAACAAAAAAATGATCCTGATGCTGAAGTATATTACAATACCGCTAAAAGGTTACAGGAAGAATTTGATTTTAGTGGGCTGATAAACTAGCTATTCGATTCTTGCTTTTATATTAAATTTTGCTCCTATTACACTAATATCCTCTTTTGCAGCTTCCTCGGATTTATAACCCCATAACTTGACTTTATATCTTGGCATATTTTCAACTAAATAACGTTCGAAATAGCTCTGAAAGCCTCTATCCCTCCAATCATTTACATTTTTCATTGCTTCGTCCTCTGTCCAAAATTCTTGAGCTACAATTTCATAAGGTAGCATTTCTGGAATTAACCATCGTACTTCAACCCTTCTATTGTAGTATTGCTGCCAAGCTGAATTAGGCAAAAAGAATACAGGCATTGAGCTTCCCTGTGCCCTAATTTTAATTTGGTCTTGCTCTACCCCTAATTTTAAAAACTCATCATTGATTGATTTTGCACGTTTGTAAGAAATTTCTTGGTTAGTATCTTCCGAGCCTTCGATTGAACTATGCCCGATTAATTCTAGAGAAAAATCTGGATTATCATTTAGGACTCTGGACATTGAATTTATCAAATTAGAAAAATCTGGATTGAACTGGGAATCCTTGTAATCAAACAAAGCAATAGATTGGCTTTTAGAACCTAACCACTCAGGGGTCTTTATTAAATAGACATTATCACTAATCATTTTATCATTGAATTCGCCAGTTATTGTTGTTGCATCAAAGCTACAGTCATTAAGATTTTGATAAGGAATTTTGAACTTATAATGTGCTTTCTGAGCAAATTGTATTTCTTTTAAAACATCATTTAGCAAATGAATATTATCAATAGAAAGGTTATAATAGGATCCTCCAGACCCATAAGAAAGATATTTGGCAGAAAAACTATCTATTGCATCACCAATTGATATAATATATATCGGAATGTCAGATTTTCTAGCTTCCTTAATAACATCGCTAATATTATAAATTGTAGCAGCATTATTAGCTGAGAAATTTATAACGATTAATACATTATTTCCATTATTATCTTTATGTTCTGATAATGCTTTAAATGTATTTTTATAGAGTGCACTAAGGCCAGTAGTCTTTTTTAAAGAAATATCAAAGCTATCAAAATTTTTCGAATTTGAGTTTTCTATTAATTTTTCAAATTTGTGATCAAAGGCAGATACAGTAACTCTGTCATTTAAATTTATATTTTTAGAAAATACATTAATTGCATCTTTTACACTAGAAAGATATTCTGCAGCCGCAGATTTGTCTATCAAATAATAAAAATTACTATTTATATTATTATCAAGAACTTCAGTATAATCATCAAGTTCTATTTTTGATTTATTATTGTTACATTCTTGTTTTATGTGCCAAGTAATTTTATTATCGCCAGTTAAGCCCGATATATAATTACCAAATTCATCTAAAATAAGACCATTAAATAAAATAGAATTATCATTCGAATCAAGGATTAGCTTAGTAATTTTTAATCTATTTGGTGCGATTATCTTAGCATTATCCATTACACCTTTTAAATATTTCGACTCGGTGTATGAAGTTTCATACTGAAACTCTTTTAATTTTTTTTCTTCTTCGGGAATCATAACAATTACCCTCCAAGATTTTCGGATAGTATCTTCGTCTTGGATTGCCATAAAGTTATATACTTTACTCGATTCAGGAGATTCAAAAATAGTATCTTTAGCTGCAAATTTTTGGGGAATACCATCAATTTCTACATAGTATGCATTTTTAAAATCCCAATTTATCCGAGCGGAATCACCCTTTTTAATTGTTGTAAAACCTTTAAAATCGATTGTCTCCATTTCAGGAATGCTCGCACATGAAAATGCAAACAAAACAAGAAATGTATTTATTATGTATTTTATCATTGTTTATTAAATTCAAATTTACCAGAGTCATCAGCTTTTACATTGATAGTATCTCCAGGGATAATTTTTTGCTCTAGAATATTAATAGATAATTTATCAGTAATATGTCTTTGTATAGCTCTTTTCAGCGGTCTTGCTCCAAACTGTAAATCGAATCCAATCTGAGCAAGCCACTCGATAGCAGACTTATCAAATTCTAAATTAATGTTTTGTTTTTTAGATCTTTCTTTAAGATCTCTAAGTTGTAATTCGGCAATTTTATAAATTTCTTGAGCAGTTAGTGGGTTAAACAGCACAACTTCATCGATTCTATTTAAAAATTCTGGCCTTAATGTTCGTCTTAACATCTGTAATATTTGAATTCTAATAGATGACATTATTTCATTTTTATTTTGGGCATTAATATCATTTATCTTATTCTGAATAATATTTGTCCCCAAATTAGATGTCATAATTACAATAGTATTTGAAAAATTTACGGTCCTACCTTTGGAATCTGTTAATCTTCCATCATCAAGAAGCTGAAGTAGAATATTAAAAACTTCAGGATGTGCCTTCTCAATTTCATCAAGAAGAATAACGGCATAAGGCCTTTTTCTAATAGGCTCAGTAAGTTGCCCCCCTTCATCATAACCAACATATCCTGGAGGTGCTCCTATTAAACGAGATACGGCAAACTTCTCGCTGTATTCACTCATATCAATTCTAACCATTGCAGATTTATCATCAAATAAAAATTCTGCTAAAGCTTTCGCCATCTCTGTTTTTCCTACACCAGTTGTCCCAATAAAAATAAATGATCCAATTGGTCTGTTTTCATCTTGGAGTCCTGCTCTAGTTCTTCTTATAGCATTAGAAACACCCGAGACTGCTTCCTGTTGCCCAATCACACTCTGATTGAGCCTATCTTCCATTTTAACAAGCTTGCTCCTTTCAGATTCAAGCATTTTATTAATTGGGACACCCGTCCATTTTGCTACTATTTCTGCTATGTCTTCATCTTTAACAATTTCATTAAGTAGTTTTGAATTCTCTTGTAATATTTGAAGCTCACTGTTAGATTTTTCTAACTCGTTTTGTAACACATGAAGTGTGCCGTATCTTATTTCAGCAACTTTCTCTAAATTACCTTCTCTTTCATATTTTTCAGCTTGAACTTTTAGCTGTTCAATTTCTGCTTTTATATATTGAGTTTTATTTATAATCTTTTTTTCAGATTTCCATTTTTCCTCAAGTTCAACTTCTCTTTTTCTTAATTCTTTAATTTCAGAATCAATTTCTTTTATTCTATTTTTATTGGCTTCAATAATTTCCATAAGTTGTCCGAAATTTAAGTGATACTACAAAAATAAAAAAAGCCGACTATAAAGCCGGCATTTTAGAAAAATAATTTAGTATTTATTATTTAGTAACAATAAATTTTGAAGTAATAAGGCCTTCTTTTGATTTAATTGCTAAAATGTAAACCCCACTTTCAAGATTAGAGATTGATACATTATTCTTTGATATTCCTTGGCTTATATTTAAATAAGATTTAAATCTATTACGACCAAGACCATCAATTAACATTAGCTCTGCTGAAGTATTATTTTTAGAATTAATTACAAACTCTACATTGCTTAATTTAGTTCTAATATACTCTAAATTAAAATTTGAGTTACCTTTGTTAGCTATCGTAACCGACGTTTCAGTGTCGATTTCAATCTTAATATCTGAACTTGTTACCATCTCTCCACATTTGCCTTCTATTTCACAGAAATAAACTCCAGCATTAGATGTATTAATATTTTCGAAAACTAAATCTTTATTAGTTTTGCCTAATATTTCATTTCCATTAAAGAACCATTGATAGCTAAGTTCAGCACCAATTGCTTCAACAGAAATAGAAGCATTAGAATTATTAAAAAATGTTAAACTCGATTCACTCTGAGAGTTGATTTCTGTAATATCTTGCACGTTTACAATCAATTTGGAAGATTCTTCATTAGGATTACACTCGCCATCAACTACTACCGAATATTCTCCAGAATCTGCTTTTTCTACCGCTTGAATGCCATAATCAAAACCAGCTGCATCAGGTATTTGCGAACCATCTTTGTACCATTCATAAGTGAAATCATCATCAAATGTAGTTGTTACTAAAAAAGAAACATCTTCGCCAATACAAATATTCTCTTCACCATTTGAGAAATCAAAGGTTTCAATTTCTGGTCTAGCAGTAATTTTAAATTCGTTTGATGAAATACCGCTTAATCCATTAGGGTGTATTATTTCCATCTTATAATTACCGACAGGAATATTATCATCTACTTCCCAGCTATAAGGAGATGAGCCGGTGTAATTATCATCTACATTAAACACATAATCTGTTTCGGTGCTTAGTAAATTAATCTTATAGTTACTATTTGTAAAATCACCTTCTAAAAACCAGTTTATTGGTATTGTAAGTTCTTTACAATATGTTCTAGTTTGGTCAGGTGATGTAAGTTCCAGTGTGCCAAAAACTTTTTTACCTATGAAACCAGATTGTGATTCATTATCTGATTTAAAAGCGTTTGAGCTAACAAATAGATCTGTTGAATTTGTACTCCCAGAATAATATAAACTTTGATCTAAACCAATTTGGATTCCTGTAATTTCATCATCTCCAGATCCTCCGAAGAATTCTGAATAATTCAAAGTAGAGCAATCAGTCGATATATAAGAGACAAACCCGTCAGTACCTGATTCATAATCCGAACCATCTTGAGATTCCTCAGGGAAATTATTTGATTCGGTATAACCAAAAACTACCAAGCTGTTTAAATCTTTGTTTAATGCAATACCATTTGGTTTATCAATTTTTGATCCACCTAAAAAAGTAGCTAGTAATAAATCTTGCTTTTTTGAAAATTGTCCATTACTAATTAGTGGAGATAATTTCCCAACCACTAAATCAGAACTGCCTCTTCTTTTTGGTTGATAACCTATTGAAGAAATTGCTAGTCCGTCATTTCCAAATTCAACGGCATCAGAAGTTGATGACCCTACAAAAAAGTAACCAAGGTCTTCATCTAAAGTTATTCCATAGGCTATATCATCTCCAGCCCCACCATAATAAGTTGAAAGCTCAAGAGTTCCTCCACCATTAGTTAACTTCGAAAAAAACATATCCCAGTTTAAGTTATGATTTTCATCATGTGGTGTTCCACCAAAGCCAACAGGTGCAGTATCCATATCAGTCGACTTTGTTCCACCACAAAAATAAGCATTCCCTTGATTATCTACAGCAATAGCATAAGCAACGTCTTCATCAGCCCCACCAAAATAAGTTGAATATTCAATAAATTTTATTTCGTCGTTAACTTTTAAAACAAAAGCATCTCTAACTGTACCTAGTTTAGAGCTTGCGTAAGCACTAACAACTGGGAAATTAACTGAATTAGTTTCACCAACTATATAAATATCGCCTGCAGGATCAATTGCAACATCATGCGGTATATCAAAACTTGAACCACCATGATAAGTTGATCCAATTATGAATGAACCATCAACTGAGAGCTTAGTAATAAATAAATCTAAATCACCAGAAATGCTATTTTGGTAGGGATTTATTGTTGGATAGTCCTGAGATCTTGTTTGACCAACTATTACTACTTCATTAGTTGCAGTTAGCTCAAATGCATTTATTTTGTCTTCTTGTGTTCCACCAATGTAAGTAGAGTAAATTATTTCTCTATCATTTCCATTAAGTTTTATCCTAGATACAAAACCATCAGAATCGAAATTGTAAAAATCTTGATAAACACCTTCGGTGGTTGGAAACTCAACTGAATTGGTGTAACCAGCTATTACAAATTCATTCTCATCAACTAATTTTGTTTCAACTATTTTATCTTCAGATAATCCACCAAAGTATGATGAGAAAACAACTGGATCTATCACAAGAGTGTGTTCGGTATCGTAGTTTTCAGATTGAAAGCTCAACATTCCATTGTTATTGATAAATTTACAATCTATTATTTTTCTTTTACCATCTATTTCTTGATAAGCTAAAAGCTTAGATGTAACAATATCAAACATTTCTGCTTCAAATTCAACCTTTTGATTTTCTACTTTAAAGCTTTTAGTGCCAGTGAATGAGTAAGCAATATCATCAAGGTTAGCACCTGGGCGAACTAAAAAATCATATCTTGGAGTACCTTCATCGAGATATACCCTTAAATCTATGTTGTCATAGACATTATCTAAAATAATATTATCGTATACTGGAACATTTTGCAACCAATTATCTTTATTTCCAAACAGATAATTATTTTTTGAAATAACCTTTCCCTTTGTAAATAATGAATTTAAATCATGATTTAAATCCATCTTAACTACTTGCCCTGCTTTAAACACTTTATCCATTTCTGGAACTTTATAACTTCTGTAAAAGTCTAGGTAAAGTCCATCAGATTTTAAAAATAAATTTATTCCATCTAGCTTTGCGTAATATTTGATGTCTGAAGGTAATTGCCCAACATTTTCTATTAGCCCTAGGTCAGATTTTGCAGAATATAATAAAGAAAAAAACAGGATAATAAATATTGTCAAAATTCGCATATGGTTTCTCTTATTTTAATTGTTAATTGGATTTAGTTAATTGATAAACGCAATAATAGCAAAATTGTTACCGAAATAGCTTAGTATTTTGCTAAAATACAAAAACCTATTATCCTAAGATAATAAATTTTGATTAAATATTTTTGTGTAGTGCCTTAGAACCTCAAGAATATCTTGAAAATCTTTTGGTAAAGTGGAATCGACCTCCAAAGATCTTTGACCTAATGGATGTATTAATTCTAATTTTTTGGCATGCAACATTTGTCTATTTGCCATAGCGGCTACTCTGTTTGATAAATCCCTTTTGAACTTCGAGGTGGTTTTAGGAGACTTATCACCATTATAAAAATGATCCCCAATTACAAGATGACCTATACTCCCAAAATGAACTCTAATCTGGTGAGTTCTACCTGTTCTTAGCTTTACCTTAACATAGCTTGCAATTGGAAACTCTTCTATTACTTCGTAATCGGTTATAGCAACCTTGCCACCATTTCTTAATACGACAAATTTCTTTCTATCTCGTGGTGATCTACCAATGTTACCTTCAATAGTTCCAGATGTTTCCTTTAACTTACCCCATACTAAGGTGTGGTATTCTCTTGAGATTGACCTTGTAGAAAATTGTGATTGTAAGAAAGGCATGTTCTCAGGGTTTTTTGAAATTATTAATAATCCCGAAGTATCTTTATCTAATCTATGTGCAAGACCTGGTCTAACTCCTTCAGATAAAAATTTCATTTCTTCTTTTTCATCGTCATCTATTTCTATTTTTTGTGCCTCTCGAACTCCTAAATGCCATAATACTGCATTTATTAGAGTTCCATACCTATTACCAACTCCAGGGTGGCTGCACATTCCTGGTTCTTTATTGACAACCATCAGCTCTTCATCCTCAAATTCAATTTCCAGAGGAATATCTTCAGGAACCAATTCTAATGGTGGGTACCTTAATAGTCCACATTTTATTACATCAAAAGGTTGCACCTTTTTTGAAGCTTTTGCAGGCTTATTATTAACAAAAACTTTACCTGCATCTATAGCATTTTGAATTTTTGTTCTAGTTGCACCTTTTATTTCTTTTGTTAGAAACTGATCTAGTCTTATTGCTGTTTGCCCTTTAGGAACATCAATTTCAATAGTCTCTTCGCTTGGTTCGGGGTAATTATTTCTTATATTGTCTTCCATTGTGTGCAATTTAATACTTTGAAATCAAAGAGGAGAATAATGAAAGCCATTATTTTAATAATTTTCTGCTTATTTGTCAAAAATTCTTTTGGTTTAGATACTGAAACGTTCAACCAGAAGTTTAAAAATTATTTTGAACTTGGATATCGACAGCTTGAAGGAGCTTCTGCTTTTGATGATAGAGGTACTTTAAGCGTCTCTAATTATAGAGATACTAATCTATTTCAAGACCCTAACCAATCAGTTCCAACGGAGATTCAACAAATATTTTCAAGGAATAGTTTTTTCTTAGATTTTAAATATCAATATTTTATAACACCAAATTTTAATGTTAATGGTAATTTATCATTCAAAAATGATAATGTAGAAACTAGAGATTTTTGGGTTGAATATATTGATACTCTAGGTGGAATTATTCTGGAACCAGAAAGAAATTATCCTGATAAATCTCAGTCTTTGTTTATGCCAATCGATTTTAACTTAGAATATTTCTTTACAAAAGAAAAGTTTATTTCATCAGTATTTGCTGGAACTTCCATAGCTTTTGGTGAAACAAACCCTTTTATAGATTCAACTCTTAACGGTAATGGGGTTGCTGGGTTTAACTTTGGAGGGCTTTTTGGATATAGAAATAAGGTCGCTTATTTTGAATTAAGAGGAAATTACCTTACAAATAGTAGTGTCTTTGAAGATTTATTAAATGTAAGTTTGGCGATTGATGTAACAAAGGTAGAAAATGTTGACCTGTTTGTAAAAGTTAACTATTACCAAAATCTAACTCCATTAGTAAAAGATTCATTTAATAGTGATCTCCCAAACACTAACTTTAGGCTAGTTAATTTATTGGGTGGCATCACTATAGATTATAACCAGTTCAAGTTAAAGGTGTTTTTAAACCAAACATTAGATGGTGCAAATATCATCGATTATAGAGGACTTGGAATATCATTATCATATTTGCTCGGGTCTAAACCATCAGAAAAGTAATATTAAAAAACATAAATTACTTTGTTCCGTAATATTTTACCTATTGATATTAATGGCATATTAATTGCATCTTATCAGTATTATTAATTTATAGAATAGGTACAAAATGTTTGGGTTAGTATTCACTAAAATATTAACAAAAACTTTCATTGCACTATCCATTACTCTTGCCTTAGTGCTAGTTAGTAATTATGATACAAGTAGTGAGCAAATTCGATTAACATCAATAGACCAAGCATTAAATAGGTTTAATGCTGATGAGAGTCAAGAACTGAAGCATTTTGACAAATCAAATGAATTTGTTGAAGATACTTTAGATCAGAATTTAGAAATTGATGTAGCTGAAGCTAAAAGTACAATTACTACAATTAGCAAAACAGGAACAGCATCTCATTACGCTAATAAATTCCATGGCAGGTTAACTGCTAATGGTGAAATTTTTAATATGTATGGATATACCTGTGCCAATAAAGAGCTTCCATTTGGTACGATTATTAAGATCACAAACAAAAAAAATAATAAGTCGGTATTAGTCAAAGTAAATGACAGGGGCCCTTATGTAAATGATAGAATCATTGATTTATCTTACAAAGCAGCCAAACAAATTGATGACCTAGGCTTGCCAAAAATAAAAGCAGAATATATACCTAAAAATTATACTTTTGAAGAAAGTAATCAATACATAGCCTACTCAACAAGCAACCCGATTAATCTATATAACGAAAATGAATTAGATATTGTAGACAACACAGATGATTTTACTACTGCTGTGAAACTGTACCAAGAAGAAAAATCAAAATCTTCGATAAATAATGTATTTATTTTTGTTAAAGCCAAGAATAAACATTATAAAAATAACGAATATTTGATAGGAAAAATTAAGCAGGAAGTCCTTTTTGCAGCCAACAATTAAAAAGAAAATCTTAAGTTTATTGCAAAGCCGCTACTGCTCAAACTTTGTATCCCTTTTGATGGCCAAAAAGAGTTATTTTCTCTAAGTTTATAAATTGAATAAGATACAAAAGTCCGATATGCCCATAAAATAATAGGGAATGATTCATTAAGGCTGCTAACAAGCTCTTCTTCTATTAAATCGGGCCATCTTTGAAGTAAATTATCTAATCCAAATCCTAAAAACCATGGTAACATTTTAAAGTTATAAAAACTCAATGAGTTAATCTTTCGTAGCTCTACCCTAATGTCTTTGTGTACTGGAATATTTATACCAAATTCAAAATCGCTCCCAAATCTCCACTTATCTATAAATTTTGAGAGATTATCATTATTCGAAAAATTAGGATAGCGGGTCTTCATCCAGTTGATGTTAATATCATGCACTAATTCAATATCTTTTGAAAGGATTTTTTTTGAATAGCCATTAGCCCAACCAAAGCCGAAACGCCATATATTTAGTCTGTTATCAGTTGTTGATCTAATTAAATGACTATTTCTATTTTCGATAAATGCATATTCAAAGGAATGGTAAGAGAAATTTTTATAAAATAATTTTTTTGTGATTCTTGAAAACCCATATTTTAAAGAAATTGCAGTTGTGATTGGCAAATCAATATTTGGAACTTCATCAAAAGTTGGAGTTAATTCAGATAAACCAAAATCTAAATTTACTTTGTTACTAGATGTATATTTTGAGTCGTATAGCTTTAAAACATAAGCAGCGAATGAACCATCATTCGCTGCTAAGTTTGCAATATTTAAAAGTGCTATCAAACAAATTAACTTCATAGTATACTATTTTGCTAGTTCAAATGTCTCGCTAGTTCCGTCTGTCTTGTGAAGAATAACCTTAGAATGTGCTTTTGTTAGGGCTATCATTCTAGAATTTTGAGTAAGATATCCCGAACCAAAGTAAAGTTCTTCTTGTGTTACCTTTCCATCATTGAAATGATGTTCAATTTTTTCGACATCATCTTTAGCTCTTAGTATCCTAATTATATGTTTATTATCAAATTCATAAATATCGGTAGGGCCGTCGTTGCTCAAAGCAAGAATTTTCAAGTTTTTACCATAAGTATTTACTAGAGCAAGTCCTTTATTATTATGACGAGTAACAAAACCACTTTTCAAACTTGGGATACTTTCAAAATTCCCTTTCCCGTCACCTTTTAAAAATAAACCTACTGAAGCATCTGCTCTTGGTGTTTCAATTTCTGATTCGTAAAAATTACCAGAAGTTAGAATATCTAGGTTGCCATCTCCATCATAATCGAAAGGTGCAATCCCAAACATAGTAGATATTTGTGCTAAGTCTGGTAAAGCTTTTACTTTAAAAGTACCATCTCCATTATTTTCGATATAAGAAGATGCAAAATGGTAGGCTTTTAACTCCAAAGATTTATTTAATTCATCTTTTCCATAAACATCTGTAACAGTTGCTTCTGAAAACAGATTGTATGAAGGGAACTTTTTCTTTATTTCAGGAATTTGCTGAGATGAACAAGAACGACCACGCAATGGGTAACATATACCTTTTTCATAGTAACTAAGTACAATATCATTTTGTCCGTTATGATCAAAATCATCAGAATATACAACAAATGGAAAATCTTGCGATGCTTCATATTTGTAGTTTAATCCAAGGTTTCCAGCTACATAATCTATATCACCGTCATTATCAAAATCGCCAGATTGTAGTGACCACCACCAGCCATTAGTTTTTTTATCAAATATAAAACTACTTTGTTTATCAAATTTACCATTTTCATTCTTAAAGAAAGTGAGAGGCATCCACTCACCAGCAATCATTAAATCTCTATCACCATCGTTGTCATAATCAGTCCATAAAGCAGAGGTAACCATTCCTAGATCAATCAATTCAGGTGCAACAGATTCTGTTATATCTGTAAAAACGCCTTTATTATTTTGTAGAATCATACTGCTAGCTGGGTAGGGGTACTGACCAGGTACTTGTCTTCCACCAACAAAAAGATCTAAATCTCCATCTTTATCGAAATCATTGGCAGTTACAAGCGATCCACTAATATTTATTTTTGGTAAATTATCTACGGCTCTTTCAAAAACTCCCTTTGTATTCAAATATAATCTATCTTGATAATACTCAGAATTTGCTTCTTCTTCGTTTGAACCAGAAACTACATACAAATCTTTATCTCCATCACCATCTACATCTATGAATAGTGCTCCAAGATCTTCATAATTTTTATCAGTTTCAAAAGCATCTTGTGTTTTAACGACCATTTTCCCATTGCTGAAATTAAAAATAATTTTACCAGCATTAGTTTTAGAACCACCCATATAATAATCCAAAAAGCCATCTCCATTAAGATCAGCAGTAGCTAAACCTGGTCCAAATTTAGACATTTTATGAGGTAGTAATATTTCTCTTTCATAATCATCATAAAGATTATCAACATAATCTAATTGGCTCACATTTCCTTCAACCTTAGTAAAAAGATGCTTATAAACAGGCTTTTTATAAAGACCAGAAGCATTTTTATATTCAACAATATGAGTTTTATTAGCAGGAACATTTAACAGGGTTTGCGTCTTTCCATCAAGCCAAACTATTTCGACAGTGTCAACAGTATTTCTATCTTTAAGTCCGAAATGTAATCTTGGTTCAACACTTGATAAAAAACCTCTTGTTAATGTAAATTCTTGGTATTGGATTTTTGTATCCTTATTTTTAATATAAACCTTGGTATTTAGACCAAAAGAATTGCCTTCAGGACCTTTAAATTCAAAATTTATATAGTTATTTTTATTTCTTTTTTCTGAATTGTTTTTATAAATAAAGGAGTAGTCGTCAGTATTATTTACCACTAGATCTAAATCTCCATCATTATCTAAATCGCCATAAGAAGCTCCATTAGAAAAACCTAAATCATTTAGACCCCAATCAGAAGAAACATCTTTTAAAGCTAGTCCGCCTTGATTCTCATATACGTAATTTGGTACAGGGGTTGAAGGCACAAATTCGATTGTATTTTCATAATTGAATCCCAAAACTTTAAATTTTCTTAAATATTGCTCGATAATATTGTTATAATTATATTCAAAATCTGCGTACTGAGTTAATTCTGTAGCATCAACCCTATTTAAGATCTGCTCATAAGTTTGCCTAACATCATTAAAATCTTCAGTAATATCAGTCCATCTTACATCATATTTAATACCATTTGTAATAAACAAATCTTTATCAGTATCATTATCAAAATCAGCAAATAAAGGAGCCCAACTCCAATCTGTGGTAGGCATTCCTGCTATAAAAGCTATTTGGCTATAAGTATCATCTCCATTATTTCTTTGTAGGGTATTAAACATATATTCATAATGGTTTCCAGCATCCAAATTTTGACTGAAAAGCTCTGGTGCCATACCCGACATATTAGCTTTTAATCTTTTATTATCATCAGCAGTCATATCTACAACAACAATATCTGGTAACCCATCATTATCATAATCATTAATATCTACACCCATTGCGTTTGTGGAGGTCTGTTTTAGCGAGCTTAATATAATTTCTTGAAATGTACCATCTCCTTGGTTCATATACATCAAGTCTTTACTAGAGTAATCGCTAGTAGCATAAATATCTGTCCAACCATCGTTATTTAAATCGACTGTAACAACCCCAAGCCCAAAGAAGTTTCTATCTTCATCTAGCCCAATATCATTCATTTGGACAAATTTGCCATTATCATTTCTCATAAATTTATCGTCAACTCTGTTTGCTTTTTCAAACTCTTCTCTGCTTATTCCTTTTTGATTAGCTATCGAATCATAAGGATTGATAAATTGATTAAACATCTCATTGATTTTTTTATCAAAACCTGTTCTTGGTCTAGTTAGGCAATACATATCTAAATCGCCATCCTTGTCATAATCAAAAAATGCAACTTGAGTTGTTAAGTCACTTAAGTTAAGACCATACTGTTTTGATTGCTCACTAAAGCTTTTACCTTCTTTATTAATCCATAACATATTACTAGAAATTTCGGCTGTTCCATAAAGCCCAACTGATAAGTAAATATCTAAAAATCCATCACTGTTAACATCAGCTAGAGTCACGCCAGTAACATGTTTATTCAGATTGCTAAATCCAAAACTTTCTGAAACATCTTCAAACTTTAAATTTCCTTTATTAATATAAATTTTTGAATCAATACGATTACCGCTTAATACAATATCTTGCAATCCATCGTTGTTTAAATCACCAATTGCGACTCCACCACCGTTATAGAAGTAGTCAGACCCAAAAATATTATGAAATCCATCAGTTTTAATATCATTTATAAAATCTATTCCTGATTGATTCGGTGTTAATTTTTGAAATAGCTTCTCTTTTGAAAAAAGTGAGAAGCTGATAAATAGAAATAATAAGATTATTCCAAATTTTTTCATTTTAAGCCTTATGTTTGTTGTTAATTTATACTAATATAACTCAAAAACTAAAAAGTTACAAATTTCCATGAAAGATAAACAAGAACTAAAAAGAATTTATAAAATCGGTGGAGTTCTTATCAATAATTCTAGTGATATTGAAAAATGTTTAAATTTCATTTTTAAGGAGTCTGGCAACCCTTTTATTATATTTTCTGCCATAGGAAAAACAACTAGTGAATTGAGTTCTTTAATTAACTTAGCCGAACAAAATATTGATTTTAATATTCCAGTTAATAAAATTATTGCTTCCCATTTAAAATTAGTTGATAATCAAAGTTCGATTAGCAAAATTCTAGATGTAAAATCTAAAATTGAAAATTACTTAGATGCAATTAGGACTATGGGTGAATGTACAAGTATCGCCAAAGATAAAGTTCTTACTTTTGGAGAAAAACTAGCCGAAATCATTTATTATGAAAAAATATCTAGTTACTCTCAAAACGTATTAGCATTAGATGCAGAAAAATATATTAAAACAGATTCGGAGTATAACAATGCCAAACTGAATATTAATAATACAATTATTAAATTGGAAAAATATAGCAATTTTCTTCAACCAATATTAATGGCAGGTTTTATTGGGTCTGATAAAATGGGAAATTCTACAACAATGGGCTTTGAAAGTTCTAACTTAACATCAGTTGTTGTTGCCTTGGCTCTTAATATAAAATCGGTTACGTGGCTAACCAATGTCGAAGGCGTTTACAGATGCAACCCCAATTTATTTGAAAAAACTAAAAAAGCAAAAGAGATTAATTACACTCAAGCACTGGAGCTATCAAAGTATGGTCTTAAATTAATACCAAAATCTGTAATTGAAATTGCACAGAATAATTCAATTGATATTTTTATTGGTAGGCCTGATGATAGTGATTTCAGCATTATTAAAAAAACTGATGAAAATAACTATTTTTTAATGCAAAATGGAAATGACGTTATAATAATTGGGAACCCAAAATTAATTCTAAATGAAATATTAGAAATAATTAATTACGAAGAATTAATTATTTCTAAAAATTCAATTATTCTGAAATCAGATGATAAAAGTACTTTATTAAAGGTATTTAATTTAATAAATATTTAAGCAGATTTTTTATATCTTTCTTTCAGATCAAAAAGTAATTCTCTGAGTAGATATTTACCCTCTGGGGTGATTTTTAAGTACTTAGTTTCATGCAATCTTCCTAACGAATCTCTGTAAGGTCTACAGTTGAAGGGAGGAATACTTTCAATTAATAAATTATTTTTTTTCAACGAATAGATTTCTAGCAGCAAATCTCCATTTATATTCTCGATTACTTCGATTGCTTCGCCTCTCAAAGCGCTTACCAAAATTTCTAATCTTTGTTCAAGTTTTACTGTATCTTCTAAATTATCTTTATTTAATGTATATTGCATTTCGAGATTCCTTTCTCATTATTTTCCGTTTAATAAATTTATCGGATGAGATTTAAAATACTTTAACAATTTTGGACAAAAAATGAAAATAATTTCTTGGAATATAAACGGCTATAGGGCTATTACAGGACAAAATCCTAAGAAAAAATACGGAAAAATTATCAAAGATGATAATGTTCTTTTCAGATATATTGAGCAAGAAAATCCTGATGTTATTTGCTTGCAAGAAACAAAATCAGATATTGAGCAAATTCGAGAAGATTTGAAAGCTCCTCCTGGTTACAACCATTATTATCATTCTTGTCGAAGGAAAAAAGGTTATTCGGGTGTTGTTACTTTTTCGAAGCAAAAAGCAGAAAGTTCAAAAATTGATTTTTCAATAGAAAGATTTGATCACGAGGGAAGGTTTATAGAAACAGATTTTGGTGATTTTATACTTATGAACATTTACTTTCCTAATGGTACATCTAGCCGAGAGCGAGTTGATTACAAATTAGATTTTTACGATGCACTTTTTAGCTATATTGATAGTTACTTAAAAGACGGTAGAAAAGTGATTGTTTGTGGAGATTATAACACCGCTCATACCGAAATAGATTTGGCAAGACCAAAGGATAATATTAATACATCTGGATTTTTATTAGAGGAAAGGGAAAAACTTGATGAAATTTTTGCTCGTGGATTTGTTGATTCCTTCCGAATATTCAACAAAGAACCTGATAATTATACTTGGTGGTCACAAAGGGGTAGAGCTAGAGAAAATAATGTTGGCTGGAGAATCGACTACCATTTGGTTAGCGAAAACTTAGCACCCGATATTAAAAAATCATATCATCAACCAGATTCTCTTGGTTCTGATCACTGTCCAATAATTTTGGAGTTTTAATAAAAATAC